>JBFEYG010000001.1:0-35615 GCA_041562275.1 Sulfurimonadaceae bacterium
AAACTGGTTCAGGAGTTCTATACACAGCTGGGATACACGATATCCAAGCACCCTGACTTTGTCACTGACTTCATCTTAAAAAAAGAGAAAGAGATCACATTTCTGCGTATTCAAAGTCCCAGTGACAACCAAAGTATCACGGCTAAATCATTTCAGACCTTTGTCGGTCAGACTGTCTTATATGCCTTAGAAAATCCCTTGTATGCTTCCTATGAACTGAAATGGTCCTATGTAGCGTCCAAGATGATGTGTGACCAGTCCGCCAGAATATTTATTAGCAAGCATGAAGAGCGGTTGCGCTTCGAACTGATAAAAGAAGCCTAACGGTTTACAAATAACATACAAAAGATTCACATGAAAAAGTTTATTATCATCACCACTTCCCTACTCCTTATTATTACGGCTCTTGCCTATACGCTTTTGTTTACCTCTGTGGGGAACAATATTCTCAGACCAAGTATAGAGGCCAGGATCAATGAGAACAGCCCCGTCAAAATACAGCTAAACGAGTTCTTCCTGCGCACAGACAAAGTGAAACTGATACTAAAGAGCGATGATGACAATCTTCTGTTGGCAGAAGGAAACTATTCTCTTTTCAAACAGAGTTTTGATATCGACTATTCACTCCGTCTGGCTAAGCTTTCCAGTCTCAATACCCTTGTGCAACGCAGACTCTCCGGAAAACTTTTTACGGACGGAAAGATAAGCGGCGATCTTGATCTCTTTAAGATCAAAGGAAAAAGCGACGTAGCATCGAGTTCTACTGATTATGCCATCGTCATCAAAGAAAAGGCATTGGACAAGGCAGCTATAAAACTCTCCGATGCGAACATCAAAGAACTGCTCGCTATGGCAGGCGAGAAAGCGTATGCTTCGGGAAAGATCGACCTTCATGTGCAGCTTATGGAACTTAAACCCCCACATCTTAAGGGCAATATACTTTTACACGTGAAAGAAGCCAGACTTGACGGCGCTGTCTTAAAAAAAGAGTTTGGACTGGATATCTCGAGAACATCACTTACATCTGATCTGACGGCAAATCTTGATGGTGAAAACATCGTCTATGCCTTTGATCTGAACTCCGAACTGGCTGCATTGGCCTCAAAAGGAAAGATCAATGCCGACAAAAGATATGTCAATGCAGACTACAGCCTGCGCATCAAAGAACTGGCCCTTCTAAAAAGTATCACTAAGGCTCCTCTACGCGGACCTTTCTCGACAAAAGGCGAGGTAAAAGGAGACGAAAAAGAACTTCTGATCAAAGGAGACTCCGATCTTGCGCGCTCCAAGACAGCCTACACGCTGACATTAAACGACTTCAATCCGAAAAACATAGACCTTCGCATCAAAGATGCCGAACTCTCTAGGCTCTTGTATTTTGCAGGCGAACCCGCCTATGCCGACGGAAGTGTTGACCTTGATGCAAAAGTTAGCTCACTCTCCCCACTGCAAGGAAAGGCCAAGCTTACTCTAACCAAGGCAAACCTGAATAAAGGGCTTATGAAAGAGAATTTTGACATTATTCTTCCCGACACGACATTGGAACTAAAAAGCGACGCGATCATCAAAGGTGACAAGGTCACGGCTGCGACAACATTGGACTCAAACCTGGCAACACTTAGAATGAAAAAGACAGACCTTGATATCAAGACAGCCTACCTGTCAAGTGACTACGATCTGTTCATCCCATCCCTGCAAAGGCTTGAGCCTATCCTGGAAAGAAAACTCATAGGAAAACTCAGTCTAAATGGAGAAATACACAAGCAGGAGAAGCTGACTATCACGGCACATTCGAACATCTTTAACGGAAAAGTCAATGCCAAGATCGTAGATAAAAAGCTTAATGCTGATTTTAAAGATCTACAGGCTGTCGAAGTGCTCAAGATGCTCTCTTATCCGCAAGTCATAAATACGCCGGTAGAGGGTAGCCTGAGCTACGATACCGCTGCACGTACAGGAAAACTTGAGAGCCGGTTTGACAAAGCGACCCTTACCCGCTCTCAGATGACGGATCTTATCGGTGCACTTACCCATTCAGATCTGACAAAAGAACGTTTTAACCAAGGCTCTTTGATCAGTCTCATCGACAAAGAGATCATCACCTCTGAACTTACCATGCAAAGCAAGAGTGTGAACCTTAACAGTAAAAAATTTATCATAAACTCCAAAAAACAGCTTATCGATGCCCATTTTTCGCTTCAGGTAAAAAAATATCCGGGGGACGTAATCGTCACGGGTGATATCAATGCACCCAAGGTAAGACTGGATGCGAAATCAATGGTAACTCCGGAAGTAAAAGAGAAAGTCACAAAAGAGATCAACAGGTTTTTAAAGAAACTCTTTTGAGAAGAACCTGTCTGAGCTGGCTATAAAAACCTAGTCGTTTTTGGCAAAGTATCGGTCTACACCGTTTGCAATACCGATCGCCTGAAGCTGCTGATAATGGTGGTCGACCATATTGACAGCTTCTGTCGGATGGGAGATAAATCCCAGCTCTATCAAGACAGCCGGCATCTGTGCACCGACGAGCACCCAAAACGGACCGGAACGGACACCGTTTCCCATAACATTGCTATACTTCTCTCTTAGTGAGGCAAGCATATTCTGCTGCATGTCAATAGCCAGCTTATTGGAAGCAAAGATCTTCTCCCTGTTCATCAGATGAAGCGCATCGTTCATCCCGCCTGCATCCATCTTGCCGATATCCACATTCTCGATAGCCGCTACCCTCTTGGCACGGGCACTGTTGTTTATAGAGAGGAAATAGGTCTCTATGCCATGAGCCTTCTTCCAGTTCTTCTTGGGAACAGAGTTCGCATGAATAGACAAGAAGAGATCCGCTTTTTTCTTGTTGGCAAAGCGTGTACGCTGACGCAGTTCCACAAAGTTATCATTGTTGCGTGTCATGTATACCGTATATCCGCGTTTTACCAAGATATCGCGCAGTTTCTTTGAAAGCTGAAGGACAACGACTTTTTCCCTGTAGCCTTTATGACCGACGGCACCTGCATCTTTTCCCCCATGCCCGGGATCGATGACTATAACTTTTCTTGAAAGGTTCTGCTTGACAGGTATATAGGTCAGTTCACGGTTCTCAGATGACATCTTTATCGTCAATTCATTGCCGTCTATCTTATACTGCTGTTTGATAAGCGCATCATTTTCAAAGACGATACGAAGTGTCTTTTGATCGAACTGAGCCAAACGTATCTTGGATACAGAAGTATGTTTTAGCTGCATGGCTTTTTCTGTCAGAACAGCATAGATATCGTAGATCTTTTTAAATTTTTTATTTTTGGTGTCATTCAAAGCGAAGCTGTTAAGTTCATCTTTACGGATAGTACGGGTAAAACTGAGGACCAAGCGCTGAGAGTCTTTCCACCGTACGGATTTAAGTCGGTTCTGTGAAGCGATCGACGGGGATGTTTTTTCTGTCGTCTCTTTTTTTGGAACTGTTTTTTTGGCTTCGGTCGGTGTCGGCTTGCTTATCTTCTTAAGGTTGCGTCTTTTGAGTGCATCTTCATAATCGATGACATCAATATGAAGTTTTTTGCCTGTTTTTATCAGGCCGTTGAGACAGGTCTTGCAGAGCTCGTCATCACCATCCATAATAGAACGTACATAGAGGTTTTTATAGTCATTATAGGCACGGTAGATCTCTGATTTGTCACTGCTTTGGCTGTTCTTATGCGCCCGCTGAAGGATCTCGGCATTGGATGCGAACAGAAGAGTGCCAAGAAATAATAATCCAAGAAAGAAACGCAGACTATTCTCCTTGAGTCAGTTTCTTCATCAGTTCTTTGACAGAGATGATCTCGTTGATACGGTAACCGTTTGTACCCGAGAAGAAAAGGCCCAGTTCAAGGTTTCCTTCATACGCATCGGAAAGTCTGTCCGCGATACAAAAACCGACCTCTTTGGCTTCTACCCCGCGATTACACGGAGCAACACAGTTAGAGATACATTTGATAGCAGGACCTTCACGTCTTTCAACAAGACCGGTAAGGTTTGTACGGACACCGCGGGCAGGATAGCCTACAGGAGAGCCCATCAGCTGGATATCCTCTTCTTTGGCATTGAGAAGAACATCTTTAAAGTTGGCATGAGCATCACATTCATGTGTACCGATAAAACGTGTCCCCATCTGCACACCTGAAGCCCCAAGGGAGATCATCTCTTCGATATCATTCTTATCCCAGACGCCTCCGGCAGCAAATACCGGCATACCGCCCCATAAAGCAGCCTCTTCGACGACCGGTTTGACAAGGTTTTCCAACTGGTTTTCTTCCAGACCGCACTGATCATAGGTAAAACCCTGATGTCCGCCGGATTTCGGACCTTCAAGTATAACGGCATCCGGAAGACGGTCATAACGTTTTTGCCAACGCTTACAGATGATCTTCAGCGCTTTTGCTGACGATACGATAGGTACAAGTGCGACATCCGGATAATCCATTGTAAATTCAGGCATATTTGTCGGCAACCCGGCACCCGTGATGATGATATTGGCACCGGCCTCGCAGGAGTCTGTGACAACGCGTCCGTAGTCATTGATCGCATACAGGACGTTTGACGCTAGCGGTTTGTTGCCACAGATCTTTCTCGCATCTGCAAAGATCTTCATCAATGCTTCTTTAGAATAGAAGTTTTCGACTTCCAGAGGTCTTTCAGCGACAAGACGTTTTACATGTTCTTTGTTATCATAATAACCTGTACCTACAGATGATATGACCCCAAGACCACCCTCTTTACTTACGTTTCCTGCCAGCTGGCTCCAAGAGATACCAACACCCATTCCACCTTGAACAATAGGGATCTCAATAGTATGCTTTCCAATTTTTACTGACTTGAATGCCATTTACTTTACCTTTACTGCAGCGAACTTGCGTTTTCCGACCTGCAAGACATACTCGCCTGCTTCTAATTGCAGCTGTTCGTCTTCGACTTTTATTTGGTCTATTTTAACAGCACCTTGCTTAATATCTCTTCTAGCCTGCGAGGTTGATGGCTCAAGGTCACAATCTTGTAACGCTTTTGCGATCCAGATCGGGCCTTCGAGTTCAAATGAAGGCATATCCGTCGGCAGTGCATTTTGAGAGTGTACCTTTGAAAACTCTTCCTTGGCTGAAGCAGCCGCATCTTCACCGTGAAAACGTGCCGTGATCTCCAGGGCAAGCATCTCTTTTGTATGTTTTGGATGGATATCCCCCGACTCTACTCCGGCTTTCAGCCCTGCGATCTCCTCAAGGCTCTTGTCACTAAGAAGTTCATAATAGCGCCACATCAGTTCATCGCTGATAGAGAGTACTTTTCCGTACATGTCATTCGGCTCATCCGCAACGCCGATATAGTTGTTCAAGGACTTGCTCATCTTTTGGACGCCGTCTAGTCCTTCAAGAATAGGCATCATAAGCACGGCCTGTTCCTTGCCTGTCTCATACGAACGCTGCAGATGTCGTCCCATAAGAAGATTGAACTTCTGGTCCGTCCCGCCTATCTCTATATCACTTTTAAGGTGCACCGAATCATATCCCTGCAAAAGAGGATACAGGAATTCAGAGATCGCGATGGATGTACCGCTTTTATAACGCTTGTCAAAATCATCACGCTCAAGCATACGTGCGACATTGTACAGTGTTGTCAATTCGAGCATACCTGCCGCACCAAGCGGTTCTATCCACTCAGAGTTGAAAACCGTCTGTGTATGTTCATGCTTTAGTATCTTGAAGACCTGTTCATGATAGGAGGCCGCATTCTCTTTGATCTGATCATCGGTAAGCTGTTTACGCGTTACGCTCTTTCCTGTCGGGTCACCGATCTTGGCAGTGAAGTCACCGATAAGAAACTGAACATCCGCCCCGTACTTTTGAAAGACTGCAAGTTTCTGCAGCAGTACCGTGTGTCCGAGATGCAGATCCGGTGCGGTAGGATCAAACCCTGCTTTTACCGTGTAGCGTGTGCCGTCTTCATAAAACTTAGCAACTTTTTTCTCTATCGCTTCCATATCAATGATCTCTGCTGTTCCCCGGCTGATCTCTTTTAATGCTGTCGTAATCATATTTATAATATTCCTTCTAATTTCTATACGCATCATCCGTACGGATAAACTGTATTATTTTATATTTGTTGTCGGTCTGTTTGCGCAGTTTGTGCAAATCGCCTTCCAAACTCTGCATCTCGATCTCGCAGTATTGGACATGGTCTTTTTTCTCTTTGCCCAGTTCGATACTGATCAGATCGATATCAAGCTTTGCCAGATGCTGCAAGAATTCCGCCAAAGCGCCCTTGGCGTTGGGAAGGCTTACGATGAGATGATAGCGAAAGACCTTTTGCGAGCTCCAGTATACGCTTAGCATCGGCGTCTGATCTTCGATCAGATCATAAGCATGATGACAAAGCTTATGATGCAGCTGTGCTTTTGTCCCGACTTTGAATGCGATGATCTCATCACCGACTTTCGGATGACAGCAGTAGTCAAATACAATATCGCTTACGGATGTGTTAGAAAACACTTCCAAGCCACCGAAATTGTACTGCTTCATCTTCACCTTGTGACGCTGTAGGAACCTTTGAAAACGGTTGTTCTGCTTGATCTCTTCCAGATAGGAGTTGATAAGTGTCAGTAAAGGTTCCGGTTCATTGGCTGTTTTGCATACCGAGTCTATCAGGTGTTTCTGCTCCAGCCACTCTTTAATACGGCTCTGTTTAAGCTCCAAGACCGTAGAGAGGATGTTTATCCCTGTGAGCGTATTGATATGGCGTATACGCTGGTTACAGATCAGGCGCATGTTGCTCTTGGCTCTGGACGTCTTGACACTGTCTATCCAGGAACAGCGTGTTATCGGCTCCTCTGCTGTATAGATGCGTACGAGATCACCGTTTTTCAGTTCCGTCAGCAGACTTGCTTTTGTCTTGTTGATCAGACAACCGATCGCACTGTTTCCGACCTCGGAATGCACTTCATAAGCGAAGTCCAGAGCTACTGCCCCGCGCGGCAGAGTAAAAGGATCACCGTTTGGAGAGAAGACAAGGATATCCTCGCTATAGAGATCGTTCTTGATCAATTCGTAGAACTCCTCGACCGAGTCTCCTTGGAACTGAAGGTTTTCCATCCATTCCAAATTGATATTGTTCTCACCGCCCTTGTACTTCCAATGCGCAGCAATACCGAGTTCTGCCGTCTGATGCATCTTAAAAGTACGTATCTGCACTTCAAAGATGGAAGTATTGTCAAAAACTGTCGTGTGCAGCGTCTGATACCCGTTGTCTTTGGCTATAGCAATATAATCTTTAAAACGCGAAGAGAGAGGCTTGAAGTTCAAGTGCATCAGACCCAAGACCTTATAACAGGCTATCGGGTCGTTCACCAAGACACGGATCGCCAGAAGATCAAGTATCTCATCGATGGAGACACCTTTTCTCTGCATCTTCAAGTAGATAGAGTAAGAGTGCTTGATACGGCTTTTTATCTCGAAGTCGTCCTCGCAAAACCCATTCTTGATCATGGTCTTGTGTATCTTCTCCGTAAAATCATTGATACTGACCTGTATCTGAGAGTAATTATCTCGTATGTAGTCTTCTATACGTTCATAATCTTCCGGAAAGATATATTTAAAACTCAGGTCTTCCAATTTGTTCTTAAGGGTCGAAATACCGAGACGGTGGGCTATAGGTGCGTAGACGACCATCGTCTCTTCTGAGATCCGCTCCTGCTTCGCTTCCGAAAGTGCGTCCAGTGTCATCATGTTATGCAGTCTGTCACAGAGCTTGACGACAAGGACACGTACGTCTTGGATGGAAGCGATCAGCATCTTTCTAAACGAGAGGGCAGAAGCGATAAGCTTGTCATCCGAGTCCGATGAGATAAGCTCAGAGTCTCTTATCTTGTCGATCTTGGTCAGACCTTCGACAAGATGCGCCACATCGTCACCAAACTCTTCACGAACATGGGCAATATTGAGTTCTGTGTCTTCGACGACATCATGCAGCAAAGCAGCTATGACCATAGCATCATCTTCACTGATCGTCGAGACGATCACAGCGACCAGAATAGGAT
The DNA here is from genome assembly GCA_041562275.1 of Sulfurimonadaceae bacterium. GTDB lineage: Bacteria > Campylobacterota > Campylobacteria > Campylobacterales > Sulfurimonadaceae. The sequence continues at coordinate 8,057 of JBFEYG010000001.1, forward strand.
GGATAATATAGGGTTCACCGCTTTTGCGGGTCTGTCCGATATGGGCATCTTCAGAAAACGAGAGGGCTTTTTGGATGACAACTGAGGGTTTGACCTTCTCAAAGAAAAAGGCTTTAGCCTCTTCCAGGTCATGTATGTTACGAACGGAATCAATTATTTCTTGCACGTTTTGCTCCGTTCTTTTTAACTGTATACTTAAACTGCTTTAAAACCTTTGATAGAGATCACGCCTTCTGCGATTTCCATCAATGCCAAGTCTGCAGGTTTGAATGCTTTCGGGTCTACATTAAGTTTGCTCGTATCACCATTTTGCAACTGGTCAGCACGTTTTGCAACTGCCAATGCCAGTTGGTAACGGTCTGCGCCTGTTGTCTGAAGTGCTTTTGCAGTTAATTCTTCTAATCTCATATTTTTTCCTTTATTTGACGATTGAACATGTAGACATGTTCCCGTTTACGATCTCAAGAAGATTGCCTTCTTTAAACATATCACATACGATTATCGGAAGTGAATTCTCTTTTGCCAGGGCGATTGACGTATCATCCATGACCTTGATATCATCATGAAGTGCTTTATCATAACTCAGTTCAGGATACTTCACTGCATCAGGGTACTTGTTCGGATCCTTGTCATACACACCGTCGACTTTCGTCGCTTTGATGATCACCTCTGCATCGATCTCGACCGCACGCAGTGTTGCTGCCGTATCCGTAGTGAAGAACGGGTTACCTGTTCCTGCTGCAAAGATGACAACACGGCCTTTTTCAAGATGGCGGACTGCTCGGCGCTGAATATACGCTTCGGCGATCTGTTCCATCTTTATCGCTGTTTGCACACGCACTTTCATACCCGCATGCTCACAGGCTTCCTGCATTGCAACGGCATTGATGACCGTAGCGAGCATTCCCATGTAGTCACCGGCTGTACGACGGATGATCCCGTCTTGTGCGGCAGTGACCCCGCGGATGATATTGCCGCCGCCGATAACGATACCAACTTCGATACCTGCATCGACAAGACTCTTGATCTCATTGGCAATATATTTTAATATCTGTGTGTCAATCCCATGCCCGTTCTCACCGGCAAGAGCTTCACCGGAAAACTTTACTAGAACCCGTTTGCCCATGCATGCCCTTTATGGACTTTTTATACTCAAAAAGCCCTATTTATAAAATCCGTGAATTATACTTAAGATTTACTTTATGTGTGCTTATATCTCAACGGCTTAGCTTCTGAGCAGTCATTTTTCTATTTTCTACTAAGCTTTTCGTGCATCAATACCGCGCATCTGGAACTCTTCTATCTGCTTCGCATATTTAGGATTCGCCTGCCTTAAAGCCTTATCCATATACACGATCATATTGGCTGTCGTAAGGGGATTTTTCGCATAAAAATAGACAAACTCGAAGTACTTCGTCGCCTTTCTCTCATCTTGGGGAAAAGGAAGCTCATCTGCCACCCTGTCGACCATACCCTCGAGCAAGGAACGGTCATTTTTTTCTGTCTTAAGTATTTTGATGAAGGAGTCAAGTATCTGAGTAGAGGTTTCAACCGCTTTTGGAGTGCTCTCATACTCTGTTTTTTTGGATTTTTTGAAGACAAAAACAATAATGATCAAAAGAAACAAGACAAAAAATATAAAAGCACCAACCATATAGAGCATACAAGACCTTTGTTATTTTACCCGGTGGCTAATCTCTTCACCGGAACAGAAAAATTACTAAAGTATATCAAATAATCAGGATTCTTGCTAGTTATATAGGACTTTGCTTATAAGTTCTGAAAAAACCACTGCTCGCTTCTCTTTTTCCGGATGTATCATCTTGTAGATGATATCAGCTATTGTCTCATCTATACCCGGCTTACTTTCCTGCAGCGGTCTGAGTTTCTCTTTTGCAGCAGGCGCATAGGCTTCATAAGCGCTGTAAGCCTCTTCTCCCATAAGCGAGAAGTAAAGCTTTCTGCCCAGATCAAAAAGTTCGAAAGCTTCAAGTCTACCGGTTGACACATCGGTTTCCAGATCTACATTCAATCCGATATCCTTATCCCTGAAATAGGCATTGAGTGTCATCATAAAACCGATAAAAGCACGTGAATACTGGCTTAAAATTCGGTCATAAAAACGCTCAAAACTCTCTCCCGGTTTCTTCAGCCTTTTGTATTCAAGCATCAATGATTCTACATAATACTTGGCATACACAAGCGGTACGCTCTTCATAACCGAGTGTCCTTCCGAGCCTTCACCTGTAAGCTTTCCGCCTATAGTGATATGCACACCGTTGGCAGGTTTTCCATCAACCTTCGCCTTGCACCCTTCAAAGCCGATATCGCCTACTCCGTGCAGACCGCAACCCTTGACACAGGCCGACCAATACATCCGGACCATACCCTCTTCCAAAGGTACAGCTTCGCTCAGATAAGCACTCATCTCAATGGCATCGGGTTTGTTGGGTATGACACCAAACGGGCAATGTTCTGTTCCGGCACAGGCGATCATATTGTTAAAATAAGGGGTATTGACATTCTTGTATTTTTCAAAGAACGGCGTACCGAGCATAGCCGGGATATCGTCATCGGGTACCCCCGTTATGTAAAGACTCTGTTCCACATCCAAACGTATGTTTCCGTCTCCGAAACGACGGGCAGTCTCAGCCGCCAACATCATATCCGTCCCCGTAAAAATCCCCGAAGGTATGACCGCATGAACGGCAAAAGTACCCTCACGTGTCTGTACACGTCCATGTTTGGGATCGAAGTTTTCCATGATGGTCAAGGTATCGCCGGCACTGGCGAAATCGATGCCTGATTTTTCACGTATCGCTGCAGCCAGGTTCTGCATACCGACTGCTTCTATCAGAAAGAAGAGTCGGTTCTTGTTGCGGTTGTCCCTGAAACCGTTGTCCCTGAAAAGTTCGATTATCGCTTGAAAAGCAGCACTTACCTCCTCTTCGTCTTTTAAGAATATATCTGCATTTTTGGCGATCTGGCCCACCTTCCCCCCAAGGAAAAGGTTATAGCCGTAATGCCCGTTTTTTTGAGCCAACACAAAACAGCAGTCCTGACCAAAGGCATTCGAGCGGTTTGCCATCGATCCCGATATCCCTGTATTGAACTTTCGCGGGAGAACGGATATCCATTCCCAATTATGCAGGAACTTGGCTTGCAGTTTTTCCAGTAAAGCCTGAGAAGGGAGGATATTATCCATTCCAATACCGTCAAGCGGGTCGTTTACGATATTTCTGAAATTATCGACTCCCGTCTGATAAGACGAGATCCCCACATTTTGCAGCTCTTTCAAGACCGTCGGTATATCTTCTATCTTCATATATCTGTACTCAAGCTGCATACGCGTCGTCAGGTCGATATAGTCCCGACCGTAGTCACGTGCGAGTCTTCCGATCACTTCTGCCTGCCGCGCGTTCAACTGTCCCCCGGGGATTCGAACACGGATCATAAACTGTTGCGGTGTAGCAGGACGGTCAAATATCCCGAAACATTTTAGAAAATACCCCAGATCCTCTTGCGCAATTGTTTCATACCCCTTCTGGGCATAAGACTCTAAAGTGTCCCATGCTTCTTGGGGAGTTTTCAACACTTTTGTCTGTTCAATCTTGTTCACTTTTGAACTGCGGGCTTCATAGGCTTCTTTTAAATCTGCTACCACTCAAGATCTCCTGATTCTAATTGCTTAATATTATCAGCTTTTGCATCACATATCACGAAGTCGTGATTAAATTTTATACAGTTTGATTTATGTTAAAATATGCAGATATCATGGAGTCAGACTATGCAGAAGATATACATAATCCTCTTGATAATAGGTGTTTATGCTTATGCGGCGATGCCCAAACTGTACAATGCGATCGGTGACCCGCTTTACCGAGAGATAACGGCGGTTGAAAAGATGTCCAAGATCAAATACTTCACAAACGAAAGAGCCGAACTTGAGCGCTTCGTACGTGAAGCGAGTGAACATAAAAGACTTGGTCTTGTCTATGACCTCAAACGCCAAGAGAAGACTTTAAGCAAAGATGAACGCCAGATGTACCGCAACACCCTGCATAAACTTGAGAACAGAGTGGAGAAGATCTCATCCATAGCCAAAAAAGCCCTCTCGGATATGATCGCGAACAACCAGGCGGAAGCGTTTAGGCAGCTGACACAGACAGGGCTGCAGGTGTTTAAAAAAGATCCCAAAAGTGTTGCAGAGATAAGGACCTATGCAAAGAAACTGAGAAATCAGCAGTATCTGCGTCAAAAAAGAGAGGCAAAACAGGCCAAAAACGATAAAGAATCTTACGAAAAGATGCTGCGTTCGGCTAAAAACCTTAACGGGATCTGGAAAGGAAAAAGCAGCGACGGCTCCACGGTAACTGCCAACTTTGAAGAGGAAAAACTTTCCCTTCACTATACTAAAGCAGAGCACAGCAACATCTATAAAGGTACCTATAGTGCAAACAAGACACTTGACTTTCGCATTTACAAAAGAGAGCTGATCAAGGCCGGGAACTCACATGTCCGCCGTATCGATATAGAACGTTCTTATGAATTTTTGCGCATCAGCAAGAAAGAGCTGCACTTGCAATACAAAGCAGAAAGTATCACACTCGAACGTTGAGCAGGCTATTCTGCTCTTAGTAGACGACCCTGTTTCTACCTTCATGCTTTGCCTTGTAAAGCTTCTCATCCGCGAGTGCGATCATCTGATCAAAAGAACTCCCCAGGTTGTCATTCAGGCCGATAGACAGACTCATCCTGAATGATATTTTATGGATCTCGATGAACATCTTTTCAACTTCTTTACGGACATTTTCCATCACCTCGACCGCATGTTCAAGGCTGGTATTGGTCAAAAGTACACAGAACTCTTCCCCACCATAGCGTGTCACTACGTCTGAGTCCCTTAACTTATTTTGCAGCAGCTTTCCCAGCATCTTCAAGGCCATATCACCTGCTTCATGGCCGTATCTGTCATTTATCTTCTTAAAATGGTCGATATCCATCATCGCGACAACGATATTTAGGTGTTCCCGTTTGGCATTTTGATAAAGTTTCATGCCTGCCTCAAACAGATATTTACGGTTATACAGACCTGTTAAAAAATCACTGATCGCTGATTTTTCCGCCAACTTTATATAATAGAGCATCTCCAGACTTGAGATCACTCTTGAAAGCATCTCCTCAGGCATAAACGGCTTGGTAATAAAATCATTCGCACCGTTCTTTAAGAACTCTACACTCATCATTGGCTCAGTCGAAGCACTGATCCCGATAACGGACAATTGATTCATATTGTACATCTTTCTTACTTCTCGGATGAGCTCAATACCACCCATCTTTGGCATGTTCTTGTCTGTAATGATCAGCTGGATTTTCGGAAATTCTTTAAGCTTCTCAAGTGCTTCTATGCCATTTTCAGCTTCGTGAACCTTAATATGAAGCTTATCAAGACTGAACTTGACCTGAAGTCGTGAAGTCTTAGAGTCATCCACAAGGAGCACTTCCCCCTCTTTGAGACTGTGCGCAAAACGGATAAGACGCATCGCATAATCGAACGAGCTTACACTGTCTTTGTAGACATAATCCAGTATCTCTTTCTCCAGCATCCTTTTTTCCAGATGCTCGCTGGCTTTCCCCGTCATAGCGATGACGGGAATATCCTTCTGCAGCAAGACATCGACAGCTTCTCCCTCCTTGGCATCATGCAGTACCATATCGACCAAGGCTATCGAAAACGCTTCTTCACTTTTGAGCAGAGCCGTCAACTCGTCAAAGCTTGCGACGCTTGTACAAGGTATATTCAATTTTTCAGAAATAGTCTCTTTTAAAAAACGGACCATGGTGACATCGTCATCAACGATCAAGATCTTTTTCACATTTCTGCCTTTGGGTTTGAGAGCTTTTCCCAATTTATATTCAGATAGATATTAGCAGATTATATTACAAAATGTCCATCTTAAGTCACTTAAATCATGTTTTTGTCACTATTTGCCTTTTTATGGTACTATCTCACCAAAAATACAAAAGCATGCTCATCAAACATTTTTTTTCAGATCTTAACTATTTACTCAGACATACGCATAACCGCCTTTCTGTCTTCTCCATCACAAAAAAGATCATTCTTCTTATCATCGCTTCGTATATGATCGTAGGTGTCCTCTTTTATCAATATGCACAAAAAGTCTCCTTCCCTTCCCTCTTGAAACACCAGGAACAGCAGATGGACGCGATCGCACTTTTTATTCAGGCCGAGATCGAACATATTCCCCAACTTAACAGCGACAGGCTTGATTATGTCAAACGCAAGGCCTTGAAAAACTCCCAGATCCACGCTCTGTTCATCAAGACCCCTTTTATCACTGTCGGCAAGGAGCTGTCCGTACAGCCAAACATGCATCTGTATTACCACGAAAATCTTCCTGTTCTGGCCAAAGAATATCCCTTTGAAGATGGGAGCTTCATCATCTATTTCAAAGCAGACCAGTACGTCAAAGAGGTCGAAGGCATACTTAATGCAGCCTATCTCACCCTGATCTTGATGTTCATCGTTCTGCTGGTCATCGCTATCGTCTTGAAGTTCACTCTTTTGCCTTTGACCCAGTTGGCTTCCTTGATGAAAAACATTGATTACAACGCACCCGTGCACTACCGTCTTCCCCATATCACATCCAAAGATGAACGCCACGACCTTGTCTCAGCCTTCAAGACACTGAGTTTCAAGCAAAAAGAGTATGCCAACCGGCTCAATGAGCTCAACCTTTCGCTTGAAGACAAGATCCATCAAAAGACACTGCAGCTCAAAGAGCTCAACGACTCTTTGGAGAACAAGATCCGTATCGAAGTCGCTCAAAACAGGCAAAAAGACAAGATACTCTCCGACCAGTCCCGTTTTGCAGCCCTGGGCGAGATGATCGGGAATATTGCACACCAATGGAGACAGCCCCTTTCGGCGATCTCTACTGCCACAGGCAATGCCAAGATCGAGAACATGCTCGGCATTACGAGTAAAGAGAGTCTTGACGACACCTTCAACCGCATTGACGAATACACCCAATACCTTTCCGATACTATCGATGACTTTAGAAGTTATTTCAAACAGGACAAAAAGAAAAAAGCCTATTTTATTGATGATGTCCTCAAAACGGCACTGAGTATCTCAAAAGGGAGCCTGAACGACATCAGGATCATTCAGGAGAACGTAGACTTTAAAATCAAGCTCATCGGCTATCCTTCCGAGCTGATGCAGGTCTTGATCAACATCTTCAACAATGCCAAAGATATACTCACAGAGAAAGAGCTGGCTAAAAAATACCTTCTGATCTCCATGAGCAAGACCCCCAGCCATATCATCATCAAGATCTGTGACAATGCCGGTGGGATTCCCAAAGAAGTACTGCCGAGCGTCTTTGACCCTTACTTTACCACCAAGCACAAGTCCCAGGGGACAGGTATCGGTCTGTACATGAGCAAGGAGATGATCGAAAAACATATGAAAGGCTCTTTAAATGCAAGCAACCGTTCTTTCTATGTCGACGGAGCAGAATATGTCGGAGCCTGCTTCACTATAGCCCTGCCATACAGCTAGGGCAAAGAAACGCTTACAGCCATCGCTTCCGCTTAAAATACAGAAGCGATGCAACAGTGATGACAACAAAGGCTGTCCACAAAGCAGGATAGGCCCACTTCCAGCTGAGTTCAGGCATGTATTCAAAGTTCATCCCGTACACACCCGTCAGAAAGGTCAATGGGATAAAGATAGAAGCGAATACGGTCAACACCTTCATCACCTCGTTCATCTTGTTGCTGACATTGGACATGTATATCTCCATAAGTCCTGAGAGGATATCCCGGTAGGACTCGATTGATTCGATGACGTGTATCGTATGATCGGAAACGTCCGTAAGATAGAGGCGGGTGCTCTCTTGTATCAGTTCCGAGTCGCTTCGCAGAAGTCCGGCAAGAAGCTCCCGGATAGGCGAGACGTTTCTTCGGATACTGATCACCTCCCGTTTGAGTCTTTGGATCTCATGCAGCATGTTCTGGCTCGTATCCGAGTAGACCTTCTCCTCAAGCGAGGTCACTGAGTCATCAAGCGCATCCAAGAGTATAAAGTTCTGATCCACGATCGTATCGAGCAGGTTGTACATCAGATAGTCCGAATCCAAATTTCGTATGCGTCCCTGGGCCTTTCTGATGTGGTGTAGCACAGGGTAAAGAAGTTCATCTGCTTTTTCTTTGAACATGAAGACGAACCCCTTGAGCACCACAAAGCTTATCTGTTCATAATTGACACAGAAACGCTCGCCTCCTGCCACAAGAGATTTGAGGACAATATAGAGATAATCATCATACTCTTCAAACTTGGGTCTTTGATGGGTATGAAGGATGTCTTCGAGTACGAGCGGATGGATACCAAACATATCGCCAATCTTCTTGACGATATGGACCTCTGCCAATCCTTCGACGATCACCCATGTGATGCTGTCCGTATCTTTGTACGGCAAGATCTCGTCTATGCAAAGTACCTGCCGTTCTTCGATATGCTCTTTTTTATAATCGATGAGCGATATCCTGCTCTGGGCTTCGAGGACATCGCCTACATGGATAAGCGAACCGGGAAGAAGTCCTGTCTTTTCCGAAGTCTTACTTAAGGATTCAGTCATGTATCCCCCTGAAAGTTTCATATCCGGATATTATATAGGATAAGCCTTAATCTCACCAACAGCTCGGCTAGACCTCAAGAGCGGAACTGCTCTTCGTGTAAAAGTCTTGTTCGATCTTCTGATGTTCGATGATCCCCGAGATCTCTTTTTCGCTTAACTTCAGTCCTTCGGGCACTTTAAGAGAGTGCAACTGGACGGCGGTCTGTTTGTAGTTGGGTTCTCCCGACTTCGGACAGAAGGTCGAGGATGTCAGCGTATTGATAAGCTGTTCATTGAAATGAAAAGGAACAAAGACATTGCCCGGAGCGACTGTCTGTGTCACGCGTACAACGACGTCTTCGATACGTCCGCGGACGGATGAAAGGGCTATTCTGTCCCCGCTTTTGACTTTTAGACGCTCTGCATCGGCAGGGTTGATGTCCACCCAGGCCTCAGGTGCGAGATCATTGAGGATGTCGATGCTCTTCGTCTTCGTCCTGGTGTGCCACTGCTCGACCGTTCGCCCCGTGTTCAGGGTTACGGGAAAGTCTGCATTTACAGGCTCCTGCATCGGGATCCAGTCCAAAGTAAGAAGATTGGCTTTGGCGTCTTTGGTACGAAAAGGGATGCTATCCGTATAGAGTCGCGCACTTCCCTGCGGGAATGCTTCGTTACACGGCCACTGAACTCCGCCCTCTTTTTCAAGCATCTCATAGCTGATACCCGAGTAGTCGCAGAGCTGGCCTTTGGAAACCTTTTTCCATTCATTGAAGGCGTCTTCGGGTTTACTCCAGCCGGGGAAGAGGTTCTCTTTGATGTTTTGAAAATAGCCGGAGAACTCTACGATAATGTCAAAATCGCTTTTGGCATCACCGGCCGGTTCGACCGCTTTGTTGGCCCGGTTACAGCGACGTTCCGAATTGGTATAGACCCCCTCTTTCTCGCCCCAGGTCCCCGCAGCGAAAACCACGTCCGCGATCTCGGCCGTGTCCGAATAAAAGGCGTCCTGAACCACAAGGATATCGAGTTTCTTGAGTGCCGAGCGAAGCTTCTTCTGATTAACAAAACTCACCAGAGGATTCGTCGCGACGATCCACAAGGCTTTGATCTCACCCCGGTCTATCGCATCGATGATCTCCGCGTATTTGTAACCGCGTTCACGCGGTACCCATTCCTGTGGGACCTTGACGATATCGGCATACTCTTTGGCCGCGAGCTCATCCCCGAAATTCCGATATCCCGGAAGCGAAGAAGTAAAACCTGTCTCACGCGTCCCCATAGCATTGCACTGCCCTGTTATTGAAAAAGGCGCGGCTCCCGGACGGCCGATCTGGCCTGTTATAAGATGCAGGTTGTTGATGGCCGAGACCGTATCCGTCCCCATATAGGACTGATTGACCCCCATAGTCCAGGCAGTCAGTGCCGCATCCGCACTGGCTATAGAGCGGGCTATCTCATAGAGCTCTTTGACCTCAATACCTGTGATATTGGCGACTTCCTGAGGCGGATAGTCCTGAAGATGCTTCTTCAATGCACCAAAGCCGTTACAGTGCTTTTGGATATATTCCTGATTCTCCCAGCCCTGCTCCAAAATGATGTAACACAGACCGTTGATAAGCGCCAGATCCGTACGCGCTTTGAGCGGTACGAAGATGTCGGCCATCTGCGCCGTCTTTGAAAAACGGGGGTCGATGACGATGATCTTCGGCTTCTTCTTGTTTTTGGCCAGATGAAGTTTCAAGATCGGATGGTTGTCAGAGATATTGGCTCCGATAAGGGTGATGACATCGGCTTCTTCAAAGTCCTCGTAACAGCCTACCGGACCGTCTGAGCCCAAAGACTGTTTGTAGCCCATGACGGCTGAGGCCATGCACAGTGTCGTATTGCCGTCATAATTGTTAGTGCGAAGCCCAAGCTGTACAAACTTGCCCAGGGTATAGAACTCTTCAGTAAGAAGCTGTCCCGTAGAGATGACACCGATGGCTTTTGGACCGTGTTCTTTGGTGATGCGTTTGAACTCGTTGCTCACTTTCCGGTAAGCCGCATCCCAGCTCGCGCTCTCATGTTTGCCATTATTTCTTATCAAAGGTGTTAGTATACGGTTATCCGCATTGATCATCTGATGTTCGCTCAGACCCTTGGGACAGAGTGTTCCCATGTTGACGTCATGTTTCGGGTTTCCTTTGGTGTAGACGGCTTTTCCGTCTTTTACACCGATATACAGACCACAGCCGACGCCGCAATAACCGCAGGTCGAAAAGACCCATTTGTCCGGCTTTTTCTCATCCGAGATCCGCCCGAAGACAGGATCATCCGAAAGTCTGTATTTTTCTTCTTTTATATCCACACCAAGAAAGTCTTTTATCTTCTGTATCATCGTTTTACCTCAATAAGTGTCTCTTTATCTGCTAAAGAAAATGCAGCTGAATATTTCATATTCATCTTTGTTTCCCGGCAAAAAATCCGCCTGCCATATTCAGAGGAACCACTGTCGCATAAAAAAGGAACCTGTCGACAAACTCACTCACGCTCATAAGCACAATGGCAAAGCCAAGGATCAGCGGAGCTAGCGTTGAACTTACCATAACCGTGACGATCAGCGGTAAGAGGATCGCACCCAATACAAAGCTTGCTATTCGTACAAGCTGATGTCGTGCAAAGAACGTGTCATAGATGCGTTTCGTCTTTGTCAGTTCTGCTTCATACGAGCTTGCCGTACTCAGGGTACGTCTGTCTTCGTAACTGAAAAATCCCTGGGCCAAAGCAAAGAGCAGCGCCAGACTCATCAAGGCGGAAGAGGCTTCGTGCTCGCTCTGCAGCAAAAGGGCAAAAGCAAGCAGAAACAGACCGATATACGAGACACCGAAGAACTTCAAAAGCGTACTGACACGGTTCCATGAAGGACGGGCGACTATCTGATAGATCATTCCCTGTGCGTATATACCGTATACCCCTATTCCCAGCGTCAGTGCCTCAAAAAAGACCCGCAGGTAAGCGGTGACTTCAAAATAGTACAAGGTGACATTCAGCGACATCAGACCCGTGAACAGACCCAAGGCCAAGGCCTCACGGCTTAGCCAGGAGGTCTTGATGTTTTTCATCGCGGTCATCGCTTTTAGCGGCCGGCCCAGATGCAGGGCGGAAAGAGGAAGACCCAAGGCAGCAGGAAGCATCACGATCAGTGCCATGACCCAATCCGGGGAAGCCTTTCCGCTTATACTCAAAAGGTCACCCAGGAAAAGTCCTAAAAAAGCACCCAAGGAGATCTGCGTCAAAACCGTCATAAAGACAAGCGGCATCTCAGAATGCGAAGGCTTGAGGTGGTGTTCATCCGCAGCTCTCATCTGTTCCGGCAGATCCTCCGGAAGCGTGTAGCGTGTCGTCGAGTTAGTGACACGGGCATCGACCAGGTGAGGCATATTCCCCTGCTTGTCTATATCTTCTGCCAGCCATTCCGTGGGCTTGAAGACCTCGATCTCGATCGCACCCGATGGACAGGCCTGAACACACGCAGGCGACTGGCCCTCGTCAAGACGCTCATGGCACATATGACACTTGGTCACGATATGGCGTTCTTCATGAAAGGTCGGTACCCCGTAAGGACAGTTCCAGGTACAGTATTGACACCCTATACAGGAAGGATCGTCATGGATGACGATACCGGTTGCTTCTATCTTGATGTATGAGTTTGTAGGACAGCCGATAAGGCAGGCCGGATCGATACAGTGGTTGCAGCTCATCGAATTAAAAAGCTGACTGACAGCCGGAAAGACACCCCCTTCGCTTTCGCCGACACGTCTCCACTTGATATCGGCGGGATTATTGTTCTGCTCGTTGCAGGCTACCTCGCAGCAGCGGCATCCCACACAAGCCGTTGCATCAAAATGAAAACGGTAGTTCTCATCTTCTTGCAGTTCAGGCAGATCGATACTGTAGTTACCGCACTGCATCCCCGTTTGCGCTTTATAGTCTATAAACTGTTCCAATGGGGTAGCCGTGCTCATCACTGTCCTTATCTATTCACTATTGTTATACCCATAATTGTACTCAAACCAATAAGGAGCTGCCTTGTTATTTTGGTTATTATTTAACCATAGCCCTATTTTATTACCGATTTCTTGGAGCTTTCAAATGCTTGTTTTACAATCCATTATGATTATTTTTTAACCAATGCTCTGTTCTTAAGAGGTCTGTATTACCCTACAATACTGACAAGAATTTAACAGGAGTTTACATGGCAGGACTTAAAGCATTAAAAGGTGAAGGCCACTGGCCGACGCTGTTGGCAGCTTTTTTATATTTCGATTTTAGTTTTATGGTGTGGACCATGCTCGGGCCGCTTTCTACAGAGATATCAGAAGCTCTGGCTCAGACGGGTTTCATCATGAGTGCAGGCGAGAAGGCGACCCTTCTTTCACTGCCTATACTTTCAGGAGCACTTCTTCGCATCCTGCTTGGTTTCGGCGTGGACAAGTTCGGCGCGAAAAAGACAGCTTTGATCTCACAGGCGATCGTCATCACGGCACTTTTCTTTGCTTATGTCCAAGCTGATACTATCACCTACAATCAACTCTTGGTCGTTGCACTGGGTCTTGGTTTTGCAGGGGCTTCTTTTGCCGTCGCACTTCCACAAGCGGGTCAATGGTACCCGCCAAAACTTCAGGGTGTCGTCCTGGGTATCGCAGGTGCCGGTAATATCGGTGTCGTTATCGACTTCCTTTTTGCTCCAAAGATCGCTGAGCTATGGGGTTGGGCATCTGTTTTCCTTGTCGGTGCCGTACTCTCTTCGATCATCTTTGTTACCTACATGTTTATGGCAAAAGATGCACCTTCTGACGTCTACAAAGCAAATCCAAAGAAGCTAAAAGACTATCTCAAACTCTTAAAAGACAAAGACACATGGTGGTTTAACCTTTTCTATGCGATCTGTTTCGGCGGTTTCGTAGGCTTTGCAGGGTATATGAAAGTCTACCTGATGAACACCTATCAACCCGAGATGTCAGCGCTGGGTATGGACTGGCTTGCAGAAGAGAACGTCAAGGTCATGGCAGGTTATTTCGGTGCGCTTTGTATCTTTGCAGGTGCGATACTCCGTCCTGTCGGCGGCGCAGTCGCTGATAAGATGGGCGGTATAAAATCGCTTTATATCTTCTACGGTATGGTAGCCGCTCTGGCCGTGATCAATGCACTGATCGAACTTCCTTTCGCCGCTGCGATTGTGGTATTATTCCTTATCATGGCCAACCTGGGTATGGCAAACGGTGCAGTCTTCCAGCTGGTACCTCAACGTTTCGGCAAAGATATCGGTATCATGACGGGTATCATCGGTGCGGCCGGCGGTCTTGGCGGTACAGCACTTATCAAGACACTTGGCTGGTCCAAAGGTGCTTTTGACGGCTACACTGCCGGCTTCCTGATCTTTGCTGCTGTTGTATTGGTAGCACTATCAGGAATCTCTCTGGTCAAGACACGATGGAGAACGACATGGGGTGCAGCTGCAGGCGGTAGAATATAAGCGGGGCTCAGCCGCCAAAGGAAAGCGATGTTAAAACTCCAATCATCCCAGTTCATTCTGCCAAAGGCCAAGGATACGACAGGCGATGATGCCTGCGACTTTGCCATCTTGAACAACTCTCTTCTGGTCGCCGTACTCTGCGACGGTGTGGGTTCTGCACGCAAGGGCGGAGCGGCTGCCAGACAGAGCGTCAAGTTTTTCATCGACCACTTCAAGACACGTCCCAAAAACTGGGACATCACCCAAAGCCTCACACTTTTCACCCAGCACATCAACCGGCTTCTTTTCAAAGAATCCATGACCCAATACGAACAGATCGAGCTGCTGACGACGCTGTGTGTTGCCGTGATAGAAGGCGATACCCTCTATACCATGAACCTTGGTGACTCCAGGGTCTATCTGCTTGATGACAACAGACAGATCAAACAGCTCACCCATGACCATACAATGGACGAAGAGCATCTTTCCCATGTACTCACCCAGGCCTGCGGACTTACCGACCATGTCGAACCTCTGATCTCTTCGACAAAGATCAAAAAAGGTGACACCCTGATCCTCTGCAGCGACGGTCTGACTGCCCTGATGAACGACGATGAGATCGCAAGCCAAGTGAGCCGGGGCCTGACAGCCAAACTTATTGTCCTCGATGCCGCTATAGAGCACAAAGACAATGAACGTGACGATATCTCCATGCAGGTCTTTCGTATTGAGGAACTCGACGAGATCCATGCGCTCAAAAACAGAGATCTGCTCATTCCCCAGACGCTTAAAGCAGGTGACACATTTGACGGATACGAACTCCTCTCTTCCATAGCGGAGCACAAACGCATCTGGAAGGTCAAAAAAGAGAGCAAGACCTTTGTCATGAAGTTTCCTATGGCTCAAGCTATTGATGACCCCCTTGCCCTGGAAGAGTTTGTCAAAGAAGCCTGGTATGCCAAACAGGTCCATCACAAGGCTTTTGGTGAAGCCTGGGTACCCCAGGAACGTTCGGCAAGATACTACCTTATGGAACTTATCGAAGGCATCAACCTGGCCGAATATGTCAAGAACCGTCCTATTACAGTCGACTCTGCCATCGCTTTGGCCAAGTTCCTGCATAAGGCCGAAGCCCATCTTCTTCACCTTGGACTCGTTCATGGCGACATCAAACCCGAGAACATCATCGTCTACAAAAAAGAGGGCGAAGTCGGCGTCGACTTTAAGATGGTCGATTTCGGTTCCGTCGTCGAGATCTTTTCACTCAACTCCCGAGCAGGCACCCCATCCTATCTCGCTCCCGAGCGTTTCAGCGGACATGCCATCAATGAGGCGACAGAGATATTTTCCATCGGTATAACGCTTTACTGGGCACTTACGGGCAGGTTTCCATACGGGGAGATCGAACCTTTTCAGACCCCTTCTTTCAAACAGGCAAAACTTCCAAGCCTCTATAACAAGAACATCCCGCTTTGGCTTGAATCAATTGTGATGCGTGCCATCGCTATTGATACTAAAGAACGCTATGCCCACTACAGCGAGTTGTTCTATGAACTGAAGTCACCTGAAAAAGTAAAACCCTATTATGCATCGAACCTGACCTTTATCGAGCGTGAACCCCTTCTGTTTTACAAGATCGGATTTTTTATTTTACTTGCGACAAACGTCATCACTTTTGTATATTATAATTGATTGAACTCTCTGAACAAATAAGATATTCTCAGAGAGTTTTACAGGGGTAATATTGTGCAAAACTTTTTTTGAGGCTTAGCCATAGCTAAGGTGATGAAAAATTTTGTGCTAGATTATCCCTGTAAACCCCTCCCAAAGGGCTTTAAGAGAAATACGCTACTTCTGCGTTGAAACCACTTAAAGCTATTAATAGCTCCTGCGTAGTTTCGCCTTGAATTCGTATATTTCTCTTGAAGCTGAGAACATCTTATTTGTTCAGAGGGTTCAATTCGCTACAATGATTCAACAAATCATCTAAGGGCACTTATGTTTTCCTGGCTGTCATTTTTCAAGGCATCTCTTCCTTCAAGTAAACCCTACCATTTCGGACGTTTTATATCCTATAAAAAAACCTCTGAACAACAAGAACTGTACCAGCAGTCCAAAAAAGCTTTTTCGCAGCAGCAATACCTTGAGGGCTATGAGAACTATTTCAAATATCTATGTTTTTACGATGACAATGGATCCTGCGGGAACATCACCTTTACTCGGGACGATGACACCTTGAACTTTAGGATGATACAGGGATCAGCCATCGTCAAAGGCGTCATCACCCAGCGCCATCTCAAAGCAAATGTCAGCATCGCACATACGCTTAAAGACAACGTAGCCGTGATGCGGCGTCTTTTGGAAAAAAACTATATGTACACCTACAGCACTTTTTATTTTGAAAAAGAGACCCTCAAGATAAAGATATATTTCGACAATATTGCTCTCTCTCCGCAGAAAGTCTTCTTTCCCCTTCGCGAGCTCGCTATCAATGCTGACAAAGAGAAAGAGCTCTTTTTAGATGAGTTCAATGATCTCGACCCCGTAGAGCTGGATCATATCGAAGCGATGGACACAGCGCTCAAAGAGACGAAACTGCGTTTTTTCAGAGAGTGGATAGACAAGACCGAACAAAAAGTCGTCCTTATCCCTACTCAGGAGCAGTCAGGTGCCATTGCCTTTATCTGGCTTGGACTGCTTTTAAAGATAGACTACTTCATTACACCGCGCGGCAAGATCGGCTTTGATATCTATGAAGCTATACAGGCCTACTATCTGGATGACTACAAGCTGGTGGAAGAGAAAAACGATGCCTTGCAAAAAGCCGTGATCAAGCTCAAAGAGCTCGAGACACAGAAGCTTTCAAAAAGCCTTTACCCCATCAAGCAGACGTTTGATATCTTCACGGACAACAGTCTTGATGAGATACGGGCCTTTATCGATGAGACCCTCTCCAAAGTGATCTGGTATAAAGAGCACCGGTACGAAGAGGCTATCATGAATATCTACGAATACCTTGGGCTCTACATGCTCTATAACTACGGAATGAACGACTGTCTTCGCGAACTTGTGCAGTTTAATGTACGGCTCCACAATGCAGACTTTTATTCTGCCCTGGGTGATGAGAGTCTCTACAAAAACGACAGACTCAATGCCAGCCGGATCAATAAAGAGATCATCCGAATCTTGAAGGGGTATACAGACAAATACCCTTATCTAGAAGATTTTTCACCGGTACTGAAATATCAAAGTGTCGAGAAATTTCACCATTCGTATTTCATTGCCCTGAAAAATCTCAATTTCAGTGAACTGTAGGAGTCAAGATGAACACACAAAAGATACTTGATACCTTTCAGGCATGTATCATTCAGATAGAGACGCCTCTGGCGTCAGGAAGCGGGTTTTATCTACAAGAGTACAATCTGATCATAACCAATTCCCATGTCGTCACCGGGCTGAAAAAGGTCGTCATCAGTTCAAAAGACATCAAACGGCGTGAGGCCACTGTCGTCTATGATGATCCGAAATATGACCTTGCCTTTATCACAACACCGCATATTGATGTCAAAAACGTCCTTCGTCTCTCCCAAAAAGCCGTCCATGACGGAGACAAAGTCGTCGCAATCGGGCACCCTTACGGATTGAACTATTCTGCAACCGAAGGTATCGTATCCAAGGCGGCCCGGCTTCAGGGTGAGCTTGAGTATATACAGATCGATGCCGCGATCAACCCCGGTAACAGCGGAGGACCTTTGCTCAACGAGGAGGGAGAGGTCGTAGGTGTCAATACCTTCATCATCCAAAACTCAAATAATCTCGGCTTTGCCCTTCCTTTTTCCTATGTACTTGAAGCACTCGATGCCTTTGAAAAGCTTGGAAAACATGACATCATCCGATGTTCATCCTGTCTGAACCTCGTTCAAGAGATAGATATCAAAGATGACTATTGTCCGGAATGCGGGATCAAGATCGATGTCGCCAAAAAACGGCGTGAGGGTTATATACCCGTCGGTACGGTAAAAACACTCGAAGAGATACTTCATGGAATGGGAAAAGACGTTGCATTGGCACGGCGAGGGCAAAGGATGTGGCAGATCGATGTCGGGAGTGCGCGTATAGAGATCTCTTATTATGACAATGGCATCATCGTGGCAGATGCTTCTTTATGTCGGCTTCCCCATGAGAATATCAAAGAGATCTACCGTTTTATGCTGGAAGAGAACACCAAGATGGACTATCTTCAATTCTCCATCAACGACAACTCAATTATGCTCTCCTACATCATCGTAGACAGCTCCTTGGAAGTCAAAAGCGGTTCTGTCGCACTTGGCCGCCTCTTGTCCAAGTCAGACAGCTATGACAACATCCTCATCAAAGAGTATGGGGCGAGCATCATCAAAAGAGATGACTAGGGAAAGTCCCTACGCCCGAGAGTTCTTATTGGTGCTGTTGATCAGAGCGGTGATCTCATCTTTTTTCACAAAATCCGCACCCATCGAGATGATGAACTTCGATGCCTCCTCCAAAGTAAGACTTGTCTTAAGCATCTTCTCGTCTTTGACTATGACGGTATAGCCGCTTGTTGGATTGGGAGAAGTCGGAACAAAAAGTACATTGACCCCATTATGCTTGTTCAGCACATAAGCCGGGACCCATGTATCGTCTTTAGGGTACTCGATCAGAACGACTTCTTTTGTACCGTTTGCATCGTTTCCTGAAAACATATCCGCCAATATCTTCATCATCCCATAGACAGAACGGATGGCAGGGATCTTCTCAAATGTCCTGTCGATGATAGAGACGATCCAGGACTTTCCATATTTTTCTATAGAATAACCCAGTATAATAAAAAGAAGCAGGCCCACAATGATGAGTATACCCGTGACTTCATTTGAATTGGTGACATCGCTGATCTTAAAAAAGGCAGCAACGCCCAGGTCTTTCATCATATTGACCAGTACGATCACCAAAGTGAGCGGCATAAGAGAGAGTGCACCAACAAACAGGTAGCGCAGAATTTTTTTCATTATTATTAATTTCCTTGTGTTATACTAAATTCCCGCCAACCCGGTATGCTTAAGCAGACTGGATTAGTAAGATCTGGTATTATAATAATTATAATTCAATTTATCTAATAAGAGGTTAATAATGAGTGAATTCACACACATCGTATGCCCGCATTGTGACGGGACAAACCGGATTCCGGCAGGAACCGTTCCCAAAGAAGCGAAGTGCGGCCGCTGTAAACAATCCATTCTGGACACTAAACCCATAGAACTCTCCCCACAGAACATCCAGCAGCACCTTGAAAAAAACGGCATTCCTGTCATCATAGATTTCTGGGCACCCTGGTGCGGTCCGTGTAAGATCATGGGGCCTAATTTCGAACAAGCCTCCCAGAGGTTCAGAGGAAAAGTCCGTTTTGCCAAGGTCAACACCGAAGAACAGCAAAGTCTGGGAGGACGTTTCAACATACGCTCCATCCCCACCCTTATACTTTTTAAAGAAGGCAAAGAGATCGACAGAGTCTCCGGAGCTTTGGATACGAACCAGCTTATATCCTGGTTGCAATCAAGGCTATAGGCCTGGTGCCATTTTCCACTGTATTTGAGGAACTTATACCAATAATTTACATAATATCATTTTTTGTTATCCAAGTCTAATGTTTTTAGTGTAGAATAAACACACGAAAAAACGGAGTCTTGACCTATGCCTTTGAAGAACCCCTACGTCATCGTCGAGACTTTGTATGAGAACACTTCGACACTGGTCCAAAGGGCAAAAAACACGAATGACTCCAAAAGTGTCATTCTCAAGACATTCAAACCTTCTCAATCAGCCCTCAAAGCGTTCTTTAACGAACGCAAGGTGCTTTCTACCCTGCATTTGGAACATATACCAAGACTTATAGACAGCGCCTCTTTTGCCTCTGATAATGTCAATGTCTTGGAGGATATTGGCGGGGATTCCCTGTTTAACATACTTTCGCGGGGCAGACTGGGCTTCACCTCTTCACTTGAGATTGCCTTGCGTCTGGCCGAAACTGTCCGTCTTATCCACGAAAACGATTTTCTTCACGCCGCTATCAGCCCGCATAATATCATCTACAATATCCAGACCAAGGCCCTCGAGCTTGTCAACTTTACAAAAGCACAAAGACTCTCAAAAGTCTCTTTCTCCAAAAAGAGTGAACACCTTTCTTTAGAAAACATGCTCTATACCGCACCGGAACTGACCGGGTTGACAAAACAATACAAGCCTGACCTCCGAAGTGATCTTTTCAGTCTAGGCATGAGCCTCTATCATCTGTTTTTAGGCAGGTCACCCTTTGGCGCAAGCGACAGATATGAACTGACACACAAACTCATCGCTTACACTCCGAAACCTTTAGATGAACTTGATCCCAGTATCCCGCCTGTTCTCTCGCGTATCATTCAAAAGCTTATACAAAAAAGACCTGAAGCCCGCTACCAGACGGATGAAGCTCTGCTCTATGATCTGGACAAATGTCTCCGCAGTGTCAATAAAAAAGAGCTGATCCCCGACTTTAAGATCGCGACACACGATCCGAAAGAGCTCAAGATAGGCCAAGAGCTTTTCGGAAGAGACAAAGAGCTTTCTCTGTTGAAAAAAAGAGTCGAAAAAAACTCTGGCACCGATTCTTGCACGCTGCTTGTCTCAGGTTCTTCCGGTGTAGGTAAGACGCGTCTTATCGAAGAGTTCTTCACCCTCTTTGACCCGGATCATACCCTCATTCTAAGAGCAAAGTTCGACCCCTACCAACAACCTGTGCCTTATGCCAGTTTCAAACAGCTTTTCATGCAGATACGAACATACTTTTTAAGTCAGCAAAAACCTGCTAACCGCACAAAGATATCCAGGAACAGCGCGGCAATCTTGAGTTTTGTCTTTCCTGAACTCAGCGGGATGCTTGAATGTGACAACAAGAATATCACACCTGCTTTGGCTGATATGAACGTCCAGCTCCCCTTGGCAGTCAAAGAGTTCTTCAAGTGTCTGGCCTTCGAAGACGCCTCACTGCTCATCTTTTTCGATGACTTGCAATGGGCCGATCCGGCATCCGTGACCTTGCTTAAAAACTCCATTTTAGATATGCAGAACCCCTACCTCCATTTTGTGGGAAGTTTCCGAGATACAGAGATCGAAGAAAATAAAACCGCAGCAAAGCTCATAAACGTCCTGGAAACATCTGTAGAAGATATTGTCAGTATCAAGCTTTCTCCTCTTAAAGAAAGTGATGTCAAAAAGATGCTGAAATCACTTCTTGCAGATACAACAAAAAACTTTTCAGATTTTGTCTCTGTCGTCTACAGACGTACTGAGGGAAACCCTTTCTTTCTCAAGGCTTTCCTGCAACACCTGATCGATGAAAAAGATCTATACCTTGAAGATGGCAGGTGGACATACTTACTGGAAAAGATCAAGACCTATGGCACGACTGTCAATATTGCCAAGATCATAACGACAAAGTTCTACCGACTGAACAAGCGCGAACAGTCATGTCTTCAATATTTTGCCTTACTCGGGAACAATTTCGAGATCGCCTTTTCTCTTCAGATATTGTCATCTTTTGGCTATGAAAAAGAGCATATACGCAGCATAATGGAAAAAGGGTTTATAGATCAGGTAATGGGAAAATACCAATTCGCACATGATCAGATACAGAGCTATGTCTATGCTTCGATCGATGACGCGGCAAAACGAAAGATCCATCTGAAGATCGGAAAATATTTACATGGCGCCTATCAAAACGGAAACTACTTCGACATCATCACCATCGTCAATCACCTCAACAGCGCTTACACGAACGACAGACTCCCTGCGCGTCTTTTCAGACTTAACGTACAAGCACTTGAAGAGATCATGAACAACAATGATCATATGCTGGCGCTAAAGCAGGCTGATTGGATCAAGACCAACCTTTATCATGATCAGCTATGGGAAAGAGAGCGTTCAACGGTATTCAGGTTTGCAAAACTCGAGTGTCGGACATTCTATCTCAATGCCATGCATGACAAGGCTTTTAAGCAGGTCGATGAACTGATAAAACGCGTCAAAAACATCAATGAAAAGATCGACTCTTTTTCTCTTTTGAAAGACATCTGTGTGACCAGCGGCAAACATTTTAAACAGCTGCAGGAGTTTGGCGATACGATTTTCAACGAACTCGGCCTGAGCGTGCCTGCAAACAGAAAAGCGCTCGAGACATCATTAGAAAAACTCGATAATGCCATCCACACGAATCCGCAGGCTTCTTCAGTAAAAGATATCGTCAACCTTCCTGTGCTTAAAACGCCTAAAAGACATCGTATCGCTTCGCTTTTAGTGGACTATTGGGAAGCCGCTTATTATCTTGCTGATATCGCTCTTATGAAATGGGCCTACCTCAATATCGTAGACACCTCATTTAAGTACGGAAACTCCAGCGCATCATGTTTTGGATACGTACTTTACGGAGCGCAGCTTGCGTCACAAAAAGAGTTTAAGCGATCCGCTGAATTCGGTAAAGCCGCTTTACAGTTGAACTATGTTTTCAATGACAAGAAGATGCTTCCAAAGGTCCATAACTTTGTCGCAAACTTTATCAACCCCTACACAAAACCACTCTCGACCAATGTAAACCTGTATCAAAAAAGCCTCTACCAAAGTAAGATCAATGCCGATATCATCTTTGGGACCTGGGCCAACTTCCTCATGCACCTGAGCAGTTTTTTATCCGGGACAAACCTGGATGAACTACACGAAAACATCACCCAGGAGAGTCACTTTATAAAGAACTCCGGGGACGCAAAGATGATCGCTATCTTCGATCTTCTGGTAGAGAGACTAGACACACTGCAGGGTACCTCTTCTACTGATACCCAGACAGAGACCAAGGCGCTTGCACTTTGGAAAGAAGAGAAGTTTTATCCGGCCTTGGCATGGCACGCCATTATGAAGGCACAGGAGGCACTTCTTAACGGCAATTATGAGCAGGGGCTAAGCTACCTTCAGCGCTATGTCGCCACAACGGCCAATGAAGTCATCATGTTTCCCAAAATACGCCTGCATTTTGTACGTGCCCTGCTTCTTTTGGGCAAGAACTCTGCTTTGAGTCAAGAAGAAGAAAAGCTTTTAGCGGAAGACCTTCAGGAGTATGCTGCATACTCCCGGGCTTCTTCGGCGACTTTCAAGTTTGAAAGACTTCTGCTTAAGGCCGAGACGACAAAGAACAGCGACTCGTATTGGGATGCCGGCAAAAACTATGATGCCTGCCTGCAGCAAGCCCGACATCTTAGAAACGACTTCTACCTCGCTCTCGCTGCTTTATCTGCGGGACGTTTCTTTAAAAAGATCGGATTCAATGACATAGCAAACTCCTATTTTCAGAAGGCTTCGATCAGTCTTGAGCAATGGGGGGCTTCTGCTCTTTCAAAACAGATCGAAGAGAGTATTTCCACGAATAAAAACAGCCGGAAATCTACAGAAAACAATTTTCTTGTATCTGCAGAGACAGATACATTGCCTGCCAACTTTCAAAGTCTGCTTAAGTCTTTTTATGCCATCTCTCAGGCTCAGGACAATAACGAACTTATCCATGTCTTGATGCGTATCATCCTTGAAAATGCGACGGCCAGTAAAGCTGTCCTTATCCTGAAAAAAGATGAGGGGTTCAGTGTCAAGGCCGATATCGACTTTGCTACAGGAAAGATAGAACTTTACAAAAAGCCCCTGCAGGAGACAACGAACCTTCCACAGAGTGTTCTCTCTTATGCCATCAACACGGCAAAACAGCTGAGCTTGACAAACCCTTATAAAGACGTAAACTTCGGCTCAGATCCTTATTTTAAAAAGCACAGGCCTGCTTCTTGTCTCGTACTGCCGACTTTAATAGAAGGTTCTGTCAAAGCGCTTCTTTATCTTGAGAACAAAGAGTTGGAAACGCCGCTAAGCCCGCAGACCGTCAGAACACTTGAACTCTTGCTCACGCAAGCTTCCATCGTCTACAAGAACACCTCCTTATATGAGACACTTAAGCACAATCAGGATAACCTCAACAAAGCACAAGAGATCGCACACATGGGAAGCTGGGAGTACAACAGTCAGACCCAGAAAATAGTCTGGTCAGCCGAGACCTACCGGATCTACCAGCTTGAACCATTCAGTATAGCCATAGACAATGAATGGTTTTTGTCCCATCTTCACCCTGACGACACGGACTACATCGATGAAGCTGTCAAAAAAGCACTAAGCGGGGAACGGCATTATGATGTCACCCATCGCATTATCACGGCCAAGGGTGAGGTAAAGACCGTCCGTCAGCGTGCAGAAGCCTATTATGATGGGGACAAACAGATGATGTCAGGAACCATCCAGGACATCACGGAACAAAAACGCTCCGAAGACCTTATCCTTCGTCTCTCCCAACTGGTGGAACAGACCCCCTTCAGCACACTTATCACGGACACCATGGGCATCATCGAATATGCCAACAGCAAAACGGTCCAAGAGTCCGGCTATGCCAAAGAGGAACTCATTGGCCACAAGATGAACATCTTCCGCTCAAAGGTCCATAGCAAAGATTTTTATCAAAAGATGTGGAAGACCATCAAAGAAGACAAAGGTATCTGGAGAGGTACGCTTATCAATACCATGAAAGACGGTTCATTGCGCGATTGCGAGTCGACGATCTTCCCACTTTTTGACAGCAACAATGATATTCAGAACTTTGTCACCATCCAAGAAGATGTGACACAGCGCAATATCAAAGAAAAACTTTACCTGATGCAAAGCCGACAGGCACAGATGGGGGAGATGCTCTCGATGATCGCGCATCAATGGAGGCAGCCTCTGTCGATCATCATGGCATTGATGAACAAGGAGCGGGTGAAGGTCATGCTCGAAAACGCAAATACGGATGACATGCTGCGTACCTATGACGATATCGAATCTCAGGTCTTACATCTCTCACAGACGATCTCCGATTTCAGAGACTTTTTCAAACCGGACAAACAAGCAGTCCGGACGACAAGTTCGACGCTCATAAAGAAATCACTTCTGCTCCTTGAGCATCTCCTTGAAAAAAGCCATATAGAGGTCATAGCCGACTATAGTGCAGACAGCACTCTTTTTACCTACGAAAGAGAGATCGAACAGGTCATCTTGAACCTGGTCAACAATGCCATTGATGTGCTCAAAGAATACAATACCAAAGTACCTGTCATACGTATCTCAAGTCATGAAGACGGAGAGAACGCGATTATTACTGTTGAAGACAATGGAAACGGTATAGATCCCAATATACTCGATTCTCTCTTTTTGCCCTATATCTCGACAAAGCTTCAACGACACGGGACCGGCTTGGGTCTATACATGAGCAAGACCATCATTGAAGAACATTGTCACGGCAAGATAATAGCCGAAAACACAGGCCATGGTGCAAAATTCATCCTCTCAATACCACTAAAGGATCCTAATGCATGATTCCAATGTAATTCAAGACCTCCGTAAAGAGTGCAGACTTCTTGACCTGCTTTACGTTGAAGATGACACGACCCTTTCTACCGCTATGCTCAAGACACTCAAAGAGTTTTTCAATTCCGTCACAGTTGCCTTTGACGGAGAAGAAGGCCTGGAACTTTACAAAAAAGTAAACTTTGATATCGTCCTGACAGATATCATGATGCCTAAAATGGACGGACGTGAGATGTCACGGCACATACGCGAGATCAGCCCCAATCAAAGTATCGTCGTCCTCTCCGCCAATGAGGATTCAACACATCTTATGGAACTCATCGAGATAGGTGTGCACAAGTTTGTGCAAAAACCGCCCAACCTCCTGCATCTTTGTGAAGCACTTCTGGCCGTCGCGATCAATATCAACTATGCTAAAAGCGCCCGTGCACTTGCCGATGAGACTCAGCACAATCTGGATGAAAGCCGCGAACTTCTAAGAAATATTATCGATACGGTCCCCGTACGGATCTTCTGGAAAGACCGTGACTCGAACTACCTCGGATGCAACAGGCTTTTTGCGAAAGATGCCGGGCTGAACGACCAAAGCGAGCTTATAGGCAAAAAGGATTTTGATCTTCCATGGAAGAACGAAGCACAGGACTATATCGATGATGACAAGCTTGTCATGGATTCAGGCAAAGAAAAGATAAACTACGAAGAGCAGCAGACCCAAAAAGACGGCAGTGTGATATGGCTCACGACCTCCAAGACTCCTTTAAAAGACACCAAAAACAATATTGTCGGTATCCTTGGAAGCTATGTCGATATCACCGAACAAAAAGAGGCGATGATCGCGGTACAAAAGGCCAAAGATGCCCTGGGATATCAGGCAGAGCATGATGCGTTGACCGGACTTCCCAACCGAACACTCTACTTTGACCGCCTGCATCAGGCGATCAAAAAAGCATCACGCAACAAGAGCAAGATCGCTGTCATCTTTATTGACCTGGACCGCTTTAAAGAGATCAATGATTCATTGGGCCATGAGACAGGAGATATACTGGTCCAGCTACTGGGCAAAAGGATACAATCACAGCTAAGGCATGCGGACACACTGGCGCGTTTTGGCGGAGATGAGTTCCTGATCCTGCTGGAATCGCTTAACGATACGGATAACCTGGAAGATATCCTCAACAAGCTTATCCGCTCCATGGAGGAGCCTTTTAACATCAATGAGCATCTGCTGCACCTGACCTTAAGCGCAGGTGTCTCTATCTATCCTGATGACGGGAATGATCCCGAGACCCTCATACGCAATGCTGACACGGCGATGTACAGGGCTAAAGACGAAGGGCGCAACACCTATCAGTTCTATGCCAAAGAGATGACCCAAAAAAGCTATTCTCATATGCTGATGTCAAAGAATATCCGCCAGGCACTTGAAGACAAAGAGTTTATGGTCTATTACCAGCCTCAGATCGATGGAAGAGACAATACGCTTTTGGGTATGGAAGCCTTGATACGATGGAAAAATGCCGATGGCAAATTTGTCTCTCCCGCTGAGTTCATACCGGTTGCTGAAAGCTATGGTCTGATCGACAAGATCGGTGAGTATGTCTTTGCCGAAGCGATCACTCAGATCAAAAAATGGTATGCACAAGGCTATAAACCGGGACACATGGCGATCAATCTCTCTACCATCGAGCTTCAACAGCAGGACTTTGTAGAAAAGGTCAAGAAAAAGATGGCCTCCGTTGAGTGTAGACCTGAATGGATAGAGCTTGAGATCACAGAAGGCTATACGATGAAGCATCCCGAAACTGCGATCAAGATGCTCAACGAGATAAAGGAGCTCGGGATCAACCTTTCCATAGATGACTTTGGTACCGGTTACTCTTCGCTCTCTTATCTGCAAAGGCTTCCTGTCCATAAGCTAAAGATCGATCAGTCTTTTGTATCCGGGATA
>JBFEYG010000002.1:0-25944 GCA_041562275.1 Sulfurimonadaceae bacterium
ATTACTTACCTAAAGTATTGCAAGGGATATTTAAGATAGTTAGTTATATAATTTTTTAACTTATTAAAAAGCAGGATGTTTTATGAACGATTTTATGTATTACAACCCAACCAAGATCGAGTTTGGAAGGGGCAAAGAGAAAAATATAGGAAAGTACATCAAAGCAGCTGGTTACACAAGTGTTCTTTTAGTGTATGGCACCGGAAGCATTAAAAAAAGCAGTTTATATGATGATACGATCGCTTCATTAAATGAGAGTGGAATCTCTTTTGAAGAACTAGACGGGGTTGTTAGCAATCCTCTCTTAAGTAGAGTAAATGACGGTATTAAGATTACAAAAGAACATAAACTTCAAGCCGTACTTGGTGTAGGCGGAGGTTCTGTTGCCGACTCGGTAAAGGCTATCGCCGCAGGCGCAAAATATGAGGGCGATGTTTGGGATTTCTTTATCCAAAAAGCCCAGATCACCGAGGCACTTCCCGTCTTTACGGTGATGACACTCGCCGCAACGGCCAGTGAGATGAATGGAAACTCAGTTATTATGAATGATGAGACAAAGCAGAAGTACTCTATCTCATCCGTTCTTGTCAACCCTGTTCTTTCTGTTATCAATCCTGAGCTGATGGCAACGGTCACTAAAGACTATCTGGCCTACTCGGCAGTGGATGCTATCGCACACTCTATAGAGGTCTATTTTACAGCCTCAAGCCATCCAAATTTTAATTCAAGGATTGTAGAATCAATCATCAAGTCTATTATGGAAACAACTGAGATATTGATTGATGATCCACAAAACTATGAGGCCAGAGGTGAGTTCGCATGGGTGGCGACTCAGGCTCTCAACGGCTTGACTCCTGCGGGAACAGCAGGCGGATCATTTCCAAACCATATGATAGAACATTCTCTGTCTGCCTTATACAATGTTGCCCACGGGGCAGGGCTTTCTATCGTCATACCGGCATGGATGAAGTGGTATAAAGAGCAAAACCTTCCTCAATTTGAACGCTTTGCCAAAGAGGTCTTTGGACTTGAAAATGCGGATGCAGGGATAGAAGCTCTTGAAAACTGGTTTGCAAAAATTGGTTCTCCTGTATCTTTAGCGGATGCGAATATCCCACGAGAAGGCATCACAGCCTTAGCCGAGAATGCATCTGAAACAGCTGTACTTTGGGGCATGGGAAGTGTCTACAACAAAGAGATTATTATTGAGATACTGGAAAAAGCGTAGGATGTCAATAAATTTTTCCTACGGAAGAATTTTAATGAATAAAATTAAATTAAATAGGATTTTTTTATGAAAAATGTACTTATTATCAATGGACATGAACATTATGACGAAGTTGCAGAAGGAAATCTAACAAAGATTTATATTGACACGGCAACGGCGTTTTTAAAAGCCCAGGGCTTTAGCGTTAAACACGCAGTGGTTGAGAGCGATTATGACAGCCAAGAAGAGGTTGAAAAGTTTGTTTGGGCAGATTATATAATCTTTCAGTATCCTGTTTATTGGATGGGTCTTCCGGCAAAGGCTAAAAAATATATTGATGAAGTCTTTACAAAAGGTCATCACAATGGCTTGTATGAAAGTGATGGCAGAAGTCGAGAAGATGCCTCGAAAAAATATGGCTCAGGCGGGCTAATGCAAGATAAGAAGTATATGCTAAGTATGACCTACAACTGTCCTGCTTCTGAGTTTGACAACAAGGAAGGTTTTTTTGATGGACTGAGTCTGGATGAGGCTAATATCGCCACGCATAAGACGTTTCAGTTCTGTGGTGCAAAACCTCTAAAGACGTATTCGGTACATGATATTTTCAAGGGAGACTTGGATATTGATAAAGAAGTCGAAAAACTAAAAACGGTACTGTCAAACAATTTTCTTTAACTCAGGCATAAGGTATAACGTCTATACAGTACCACATACGGGCATGCGGTTGATATCGCATACCATGGAATTTATTTCTTCGAAGACAGTTTTTTCTCACTCTTCTCTTTTTTCTTATAGGACTTAAGATCCTTTTTGATCTGCTGTTTTAACTCTTTTTTGAGTATAGCCTTGATCTTTTTTTCCACGTATTTCTTTACTTTTTTCTTGTCGATCATCTCACACCTCCGTGTTAATATTTAGTCGTCTATAAGTAATGATAAGACAGTCAAGCTTATGGGCTTATAAAATGGAAAAACACTCTTTTGTCCAGTATAATAGTTGGATACAAACAGAGGTGAAGGTATGAAAGTCATCAATTTTGGTTCGATCAACATCGATCATGTCTACGAAGTAGAGCATTTTGTGCGCCCGGGCGAGACGCTTAGAAGTAACGCTTACCGTATCTTCTCCGGAGGAAAGGGGGCTAATCAATCCCTTTCACTTGCGCGGGCCGGAGCGAAGGTGCTTCATGCCGGCAAGATAGGAGAAGAGGGAAAATGGCTTATAGAAAAGCTTCAGCAAAGCGGAGTTGGCACTGATTTGATCGGAATCACAAGTACACCCACGGGCCACGCGATGATACAGGTCAATACCGAAGGTGAGAATGCTATTATCATCCACGGCGGAGCCAACGAGACCATCACGGACAAAGACATTAAAAGAGTCCTTGCCATAGCAGATCAGGGAGATTGCCTGCTGGTGCAAAATGAGATCAATTCCGTAGACAAGATCATCCAAAAGGCCAAGGCGAAAGGTCTGCTTGTTGTCTTTAATCCGGCTCCCATGAACGCGGCAGTTAAAGCTTATCCCCTGGATCTTGTGGATATCTTCATCATCAATAGAGGCGAAGGCGAAGCGCTTACACAGCAGAGTGAGCCCAAGGCTATTTTAGAGCAGATGAAAAAACGTTATCCGAAGAGCAAAACGGTATTGACACTGGGTACGAAAGGTCTGGTCTACGGGGATGAGAAAGAGAGCATTGCGTTGCCGGCTTTAAAAGTGGAAGCATTAGATACTACCGGAGCCGGAGACACTTTTATCGGGTATTTCTTGGCCGAACTGATAAGCGGACACACAATAGAAAAGTGCCTGAAGATGGGAATCCGGGCTTCTGCCTTGTGTGTGACACGCAAAGGCGCGGGCGACTCGATCCCTTTGCGAAATGAGGTCGAAGGTTTTAAGGGCTAAGTATAGCGATTACAGGTTGGAAGCACATTCAATACAGTGCGTCGCTTCAGGAAGGATGATCAGCCTTTCAAAAGGGATCTCATCTTCACACTCCAGACAGAGACCATAGTCCTCCTTGTCCACTTTGCGAAGGGCATATTCAAGTTTGTTTCGTTTTATCTGTGCATCATGTAAAGTGCGCATACTGATCTCCTGGTCGTTCATCAGGTCTGTACGTGCCACATCGTCTATAGCGCATTCAGGCGTAATGGGTTTGACCATCTCCTGAAGTCCTTCTATCTCTTTGTCCAAAGTATTAAGGTCTTCGATCAGTTTTTCTTTTATTTCTTTGCGTTGTTCAGGTGTCATTTGCTCTCCTTCTCAGGTTAAACAGATTGTCGTGTCAATGTGTTACTCGTTATCTTCTTTGAAGTGCGAGATAAATTCATCCGTTAAAAAGTCCACACTTTCAAAAAGATCTTTTTTCGGCTCTTCACTCTCGATGAAGTCTGAAGCGTCGTAGGTCAGAGCAAAGGCTTTTGTATTGCCGTTTCGTTTGGTGATGATGTCTTCGCCGAGGGCGAGTTTTATGTGCAGGTAGTGCTTTTTCTTGTCGCTTATGGACTCGATCTTGAGCATCAAAGTCGGTGCATCTCTCCCTTCGGCCTTCAGTTCCAAAGTCTGTACAAGCTTTGAGAGTCTCTCTCTCAGCTTTTGCTCATCCTTCTCATCAAAGAGCTCAGAATCATTTTTGACGAAGATGTGGAGGCGTTTTATATCACTCAAGGTAAAGGGTCCGCTGGCATATAGAGAGGAGATAAAGCAGAGGGTTGAGAGCGCAAGGAAAATCAGTCTCATCGTTTGAACTCTTTTTTCACTTCATCAAGGGTGTCTGAAAATTCATCTTTTTTGACATAGCCTATGCTTTCGTAGAAATGTTCGCCTGTATGGGGATTGATGAAAAACACGGTTGGTTTACGCGGTGTCAGGAACATCTTCGGAAATCGGTCCGCATCATATTTTTGGTCCATAATAACAGGCACTACTTCGTTCATACGTGCTTTTATCGCTGCAGATTCAAGTGTGCGGCGTTCGAGTTTTCTACACCAGGGACAATAGTCCGCGACGATGACAAGCATAAGCGGTTTTTTGGATTTTTTAGCTTCTGCGAGGGCGAGATCGTAATCTCTGAAAAAGTTCATTTCTCTGGCATACTCATCGATCTCTGCTCCAAAGATCGAACAGGTTAACAGTAAGATCAGCAGGATCTTTTTCATCATCTTTGTCCTTTAGTTCAGGATAGCTTTAGATACTTTAGTACTTTTTGTTCTGGTTGTCAATGAGATCACTTGGACGGAGGTCCTGAATGAGGGTGCCCAGGTTCTTAAGCGAAAAGAGTTTCAGACCTTCGCCTTTTTCATTTTTCAGCTCATTGGAAAAGCCGCTTTTAGAGAAAAGAAGATAGATATCTGCTTTGAGGTCTGCTGCTGTACAGCTCTCTTTGAGCTTGTTCAGATCGGACTTCTTCGCTTTGGACTTGGAAAACTTCCATGCGCCTGCGATGACCTTTCCTGACTTTGTCTTTGCCAGGATATCGATCTCATGGGTCTGATCCCAGTAGGAGCCGATCTTGATGATCGGATCGTCTTTGAAGCTCTGCTTCACAAGCTCCATGACAAGTCTTTCGTAGATGAAGTTTGAGAACCCCTGTTCTCGGTTGGCCAAAGCCGTCTTGAACTCTGTGAAGTCTCCTTCTTTGATCCCTTTGTAATAAGGTGAGACGGAAGCAAACCAAAAACGCATAAAGGGGAGAGTGAAAAGAAGTCTGTCCGAGACCTCCTCTTTTTCATCAAGAGGTTTGGCCTGAGGTTTGTCACGGTCAAGCAGGTCATTGTCAACAAGAAAATCAATAGACTCTTCCCCCTGTGACCTGCCGACCTGAGCCTTTTTGAAAGCAGAATGCTCGCGTCTGTCTCCAGTAGCAAGCGCCGTCAAAAGAGAATGGTAAATCTTATTGCTCTGTGTGATCTTGGTGATGTCTCCGTGAATGTAGCGGTAGTTTTTCAGGACCTTCTCTTCGATCAGTACATCCAAAGGTATTGAAGTGTCAATCGTCCATCCCATACCTCCGAACACAGCAAAATATTCGATGGCCTCTTCGATGTCTTTAGGGCTGTTCTGAAAACAAAAAGAGCGGAATTGCTGGTATAAGGAAGGGTGTTTAGACATGAAAGATGACCTTTGCTTTAGTTGATGTCATTATAGCGGAATTGCTCCTTGTCCTACTATGGTATCGGGTCAATTCAGATGAGGAGCAGCCAAAAGGTCTACTCCTCTTTTACCTTGAAATGATAGTACTCATGGTTGAGATAGAGGGAAACATCATGGACCTCGTCATCAAACCAATGAGTATTATTTGCCAGCTGGCAGGCAAATACCTTGTCTTTCATCTGTGTAAATGACTTTGCCTTGTGCATATCTTTGTCTTTAAAGTCTTCGATGTTATGGCACTGCAGACATGTGGCCTCGTCAAAAAGTTCCTTGCCGTCTTCTTTTTGTGCATAAACAGAAGTGGCGAAGAGCAGGGTAAAAGAAATTATTACTATTTTGATCATGGTGTCCTCCTTTTTCAAAATAATCCAGCAAGAGAGAAAAAGTCCTGCTAATGAACGATGTAAACAAAGAAATGTACATTACTTCTGCTTAGTCGCATGGATGAGCTGCGCTTCTTTGATGTCACCCAAAAACTGTTCGGCAGAAACATAACCCATACTTTCCCATATGCCTTCTTCATTCTGGGGATCTATGAAGAAGGTCAGCGGTGCTATATCCGTAGCAAATGCATTGGGCAGCGGTGAATGCTTGTCGACTACGACAGATACAAAGTCTTCAAGCGCCTTGGTGACCTTGGGATCAGCAAGGGTGTCATCGACGAACCTGTCACAATAAGGACAGGGCTCTTGGACGATGACAAGCATAAGCAGTTTCTTCTCTTTCTTTGCCTGAGCCAAGGCTGCTGTATACTCTTCGTAAAAATCGAGCGCAAAAGCAGCATCTTGGGCAACAGCTCCGAATAAAAGACTTACAAGCCCGAGCCAAACCATAAACATCTTCATTGCAATCCTTTATCTATATATTATAAATAAATAGAATATACATATATAAAATATTTTTATATAAAAGAAGCTTATGTATCACGTTTAAGTTTAGACTTGATCCTTGTCTAAGCAGAATTTTAGTGTTTGGGAATTTCTATCGGATCTGTTTCTTATATTCTTGGATAAACTCTTTTGCGCTGTCTCCCCGCCAGTAATCAGCCAGTCCTATGAGTCCGTCGGTAAGATAACGGGTCTTGTAGCCTTTTAAGCGCAAAAAAGTACGGGCCATGATGGCCCGGTCTTTATGTGGACAGGCCGTGACGATGAGTTTGTCCTTGTCGAGTTCTTTCATCCGCGCTGGAAGTTCATTCAGCGGGATGTTGATGGCAGCACTCATGTGCCATGCCTCATACTCTTCTTTGAAACGGATATCTATGAGCTGCGCCGTCCCTTCTTCAAGCATGACACTGAGTTCGACACTGTTGATCTTCATCTCGAGGCGTTCTTCATAATCGAAACCACTCAGGTAGGTCTCAAAACTGACTGCTCTTGTCTCTGCCTGCAGTGTCATCGCAAGGCTTGATATTATTACTGTACGTAGAATATTTTTCAATGTGAGATTCCTTAAAACATTGTAGTCATCTATGATTAACAGGGTATTAAAAACCTCTTTGTCTCTTTTCGTAATATTCAATAGAGTGCGGTAGAAATACCTTTGGATGGGAATGTTCAATCGAATACATAATAGGGACCAATAAAACAGACTAAGATAAAACTCAGAGTCTTCTCTATACAATGATGGGAATAATGTGATATGTTGAAGTATAAAGGCAGAAGGTTTTGATTAAAAAAATCATAAAAGGTCTATCGTCTATCGCAGATACACCTAATAATACTGCGGAAGAGAAACGGCAACACAGTTTTTTGATCTATATTGGTGCATTGATGAGTCTGGGCGGGCTTTCGTGGGGAAGTATAGCCCTCTATTCAGGTCTTCCGTTTCAGGCAATGATCCCTCTGGGTTATGGGGTGATCACCTGTTTCAATTTCACCTACCTCTACCTCACAAAAGACTTTCAGCGTGCTCAGGCACTTCAGATCTTCCTCAGCCTTATGCTGCCGTTTTTGTTTCAACTCTCTTTGGGGGGATTTGTCTCCAGCGGTGCACAGATCATCTGGTCGATCACGGCCATACTGGGCGCTTTTACGTTTAAGAAGAACAACACAATCATTGTCTGGTTTGTCTTGTATCTGGTTCTGGTCGTATTAAGCGGTTTTCTTGACAAGACGATCCAGTCTCTTAATCTCGTTGAGGTGCCTGAACATATCAGCATCCTGTTCTTTACGATCAATATCTCTGCGGTCTCTTTTATCATCTTTACCCTGTTTTACTATTTTGTCGGAAGCGAAAGACGATACAGAGACTCATTGGAAGTGAACTTGAAAAACCTGAAGATCACCCAAAACCAGCTGGTCGAAGCCGAAAAGATGTCTGCTTTGGGAGGTCTGGTCGCGGGGGTTGCGCATGAGGTCAATACGCCTCTTGGCATATCGATCACGGCTGCTTCGATCTTTAAGCACAAGATCGAGGCCCTGGATAAGTCGATCAAGGCAAATTCGCTAAGTAAAGCCGAACTTGAGGAGTTTATCGTTGATATCAAAGATGCCGATCAGATCCTTATTAAAAATCTTGACAGAGCAGCTTTGCTGGTCAAAAACTTCAAAAAGATCTCGGTTGATCAAAGCAGCGAAAAGCTTGGTGACTTTGAGCTCAACAGCTACATAGAAGAGATCGTGTCGACCTTTAACAGTGAACTCAAACATCATAATGTCATACTTGAGTTTCAGTTGAGCAAAGAGCCGATCAAAATGCACTCCTATCCCGGAGCGATCTCTCAGATCATTATCAACCTTTTGCAAAACGCGGTGTTTCATGCATTCGAGGAGACAAAAGATGCAAAGATCATTCTGAAGACAGAGACAGATAATTCTCATGCGATCATCTCGTGTATAGACAACGGGAAGGGGGTCAGCAAAGAGATCATCTCTAAGATATTTGAGCCCTTTGTCACGACAAAGCGGAATAACGGAGGAACAGGGTTGGGGCTCAACATCACCTACAACCTGGTGACACAGCATCTGGGAGGAACGATTTATCTTGATACCAAAGCTGATCAAGGGGCCGGTTTCATCATAAATATCCCGCGAAATATCAAGCAAAAGAACGCTCAAAGTTCAGAACATCAAGAAGTCTATAATATCTAAACTGCTTTTCAAGAGTATGAACGAATAGATGCTATTGTGATACGAAGGACGATAACCTCTTGTACGAAAAGAAGGGTTTCTTTCAAGATTTTTTCCTGCTGAAAAGATCTATATATTAATGCGGTGGCATACTTGACTGGACAACCTTGGGCTTGACTACGGTCAAAGGAGAGTTCCAGATGACGTTGAAGTGATTGGGCGTATCTGTGATACAATTTCTTATGAATGAGCAGAACCTAGAACATAGAATTTATCAGAATAAACTGGCATTTGTATACAGTGAACTGCCAAAGAGTGTTCTTGCGACACTTTTTTTAGGCCTGATCTTAGTCATGATCTTAAAAGAGGATGTTTCGATCGATCGGCTTGCTGTTTGGTACGGCTTGACCATCTTGCTCTCTGTATTGCGTTTGGTGAGTTTTTTTTATTTCAGATCACATGAGAATAAAGAACGTAGTATTGACAAGGATGCACGTCTTCTGTTTTTAGGTACATTGTTATCTGGGTTTCTGTGGGGTGTCAGCAGTCTCTACATCTTTCCTCAGTCGGATGAACTCAAGTTCATCCTTCTGTTTTTTATTGCAGGTCTCTCGGCTGGAGCAACCGGTGTGTTTGCACCTATATTCAAGGTTTACGTATCGTTTGTTCTGGTCATGATCATTCCCTTTATTATCGTCTTTACACTTGAGAGTTCTTCGTACTCTCTTTTTATCTCGGTATCCCTACTATTTTACCTGATCGTCATCTCTTCAACTGCTTTGAAGATCAATCATAATTATGATGAGACATTGCGTCTGCGATTTAAAAATGATACGCTTGTTCAAGAGTTGAAGCACAAGGCAGAGTTGGCAGAGCAGGCAAGTAAAGCCAAGGGTGTGTTTTTATCGAGGATGTCCCATGAGATACGAACACCTTTAAATGCTATCTTGGGGTATATCTCACTACTGAGAAAAAAAGAGAAAGATGCCGATAAGCAGGAGAAGCTACAGATCATTGATCACTCCTCACATTTATTGCTTGGTGTCATCAATGACATTCTTGATTACAGCAAGATCTCAACTGGCGGATTGAAGCTCGACTATATAGCCTGTGATCTTAAAGAAGAACTGAAGCAGCTGGTGAAACTTTTTATCCCTTTGTTCAAAGAGAAAGGGATCATCTTTACGCATGAGATAGATGAAGATATCCCTTCATGTCTTATGACTGATGTCTTACGTGTGAATCAGATCTTGAGCAACCTTCTTTCCAATGCCATCAAGTTCACTCCTAGGGGAAAAAAAGTTATTCTTAAGGGGATATACAAAGATGATAAGGTCCTTTTTGAGGTGGTGGATGAGGGGATAGGGATAGATAAAGAGCATCAGAAGATCATCTTTGAGAGTTTTCAGCAAGCTGATAACTCGATCTCACGAAAGTATGGAGGAACCGGTTTGGGTCTGGCAATATCCTACCAGCTTTCTTTGCTACTAAAAGGAGAGCTTCATGTATCAAGTGCACTTGGTGAGGGGAGCACATTCTCTTTTTGTATTGATGTGAAACGGTGCGATAAAGTCAGTGACAAAGTCTCTCCCGAAGCGGTCCATTTTGATGGAGAGAAGGTCCTGGTCGCGGAGGATAATATGACGAATCAGATGCTCATAAGACTCCTATTGGAAGACCTTGGTCTCGTGGCAGAGATAGTCAATGATGGGAATGAAGCGGTTCAATCTTATTGCGATGATTTTGCTCTCGTATTAATGGACATCAATATGCCCGGTATGAATGGTATAGAAGCTATGCAGGCGATCAAGCAGAAATACCCGAAAGCAAATATCATAGCCTTGACTGCAAATGCTTTGAAAGAAGACAAGGAAGAATACTTGCGATTAGGTTTTGATGATTATCTTTCAAAGCCAATCGACACGGAGACTTTGAACAAAGTACTTGCCCGAATTTTACAAGAAAATAGATCGGAAACTCGTCCCTAAGCATAAGCTGTTTTCTGTACAATACGCTTTATGTACACATTAGAAGATTTAAAGACAGAACTGTTAACAAAGACAGCGCAAAAGACCCAAGAGTTTACCCGTCTTTTTCATGGCCGTGGAGGCTGTTATGAAGGTTGGGAGTTTCTTACGGCCGATGCTATAGACAGCGTACTCAGCATTGCTTATTTTACGCAGATAGACGAGGCTTTGGAACAACAGCTTTCTAAGGTGTTTGAAGCTTTGTTTCAAACAGGCTCTTATGAAGCGATAGTCCTGCAAAGACGCTATCTGCCAAAGGCACCCAGTGAGATCATCTTCGGCAGTTTAAGTGAGAAGCTTTATGCATGTGAAAACGGTATTTTATACAAGCTTGAGCTGCTAAACAATCAAAACAGCGGTTTTTTTGCGGACATGAAGATCGGGCGGGAGTTTGTCCGTGAGAACGCGCAGGGAAAAAGGGTCTTGAACCTCTTTGCTTATACCTGTGCTTTCTCCGTTGTCGCGCTCAAAGGCGGGGCAAGCAGTGTGGTCAATGTGGATATGAGCAAGAGGGTCCTTGAGACGGGACGTGCCAATCACAGACTTAATGATGTGGAAGTACGCGGTACACGCTATATGCCTTATAACATCCTAAAATCCTTTTCACGGATCAAAAAAGCTGGCCCGTATGACCTTATCGTCATCGATCCACCGAGCTTTCAAAGAGGAAGTTTTGCAGCGAGCAAGGACTATCAAAAGATCATACGGCGTTTGGATGAACTTGCTTCTGATGAGTGTACGGTTCTATCGTGTCTGAACAGTCCGAGTCTGGACTCGCAGTTCATTTTGGACCTTTACAAGGAAGAAGCCCCGTCTTTTTCCTTTGTCAAACGTTTGGAGAATATGCAGAGTTTTCCGACTAAAGAGAGTGAACGGGCCTTAAAAAACCTGGTTTTCAAGAACTATTAACACAGAAGGAAAAATATGGCTGCAAATGCTACGATCTACAAGGCATCACTGAACATCGCGGATATGGATCGGCATTATTATGCGGAACATAGTTTTACGCTGGCAAAACATCCTTCCGAGAACGACCTACGTCTTATGGTACGTTTGAGTGCATTTATCCTTAACGCGGATGAAGACCTGCTTTTTAGCAAGGGGATCGCACAAGACGATGAACCGGATCTGTGGACTAAGGCGCTTGACGGCGAGATAAAACTATGGATAGACCTGGGACAGCCGGATGAGAAACGTATCCGAAAAGCCTGCGGACGCTCAGAGCAGGTGATCATCTATACCTATCAGGAAGGCAGCGCACTGGCTTGGTGGAAACAGTCTGAAAAGACACTCAAACGTTTTAAGAACCTGCGCGTCATCAATCTGAAGATAAACGGTGATATAGAAGCTCTGGCCCAAAGAACGATGCATCTGCAGTGCAACATCAGTGACGCAGAACTCACGCTGTTGGATGATGAACACAGTGTCGAGATCACAGAAGAGATTTGGAAAGCCTAGAGAGACTCTCGTTTTTATTTTATCCGTGTTACGTATCCTCCCAGTTAGAGCGTTTGAACAGTTCGATGCACCAAAAACTTCAGTGTATATGATAGACTTTTCATCATCAAGCCTTGAAAAGGCTGTTTATTAGGGAAAAGGATTTTTATGAACAGAAGAGACGCCATACTGGCAGGGGCGGTACTGAGCGCAACAAGCATGCTCAATGCTGAAGAGACACAGAGCAGACCGACAAAAATACTGAAAAAGTCTTACGGAACAAGACATGAGATCAAGCCTCTGAAATTTGATCCGAAAACACTTAGAGGGATATCTGAAAAGGTCATCGTATCCCATCATGACAACAATTATGCCGGTGCGGTCAAGAAGCTTAACCTGATCCAAAAACAGGTGGCGGCACTGCCTAAAGATGCCCATCCCATAGAACTGGGAGCACTTAAAAAAGAGGAACTGATCGCACTGAACTCCAAACTTCTGCACGAGCTGTACTTTGACAACCTGGGCGGAGACGGAAAGATCAATGCAGAGATGCGCAGGGTACTGGTCCAAAGTTTCGGTTCGCTAGAAGTATGGCAGGATGATTTTGTCAAAACAGCCAAAAGTCTGAGCGGAGGTTCGGGATGGGTCATGCTTTCGTATATCAAAGAGGAAGAGGTCCTTATCAATCAGATCGCAGGTGATCACAGCGATTCGGTCGCGACCGGTATTCCTTTGCTTGTGATGGACATGTATGAACACTCTTATCACATGGACTATGGTACAAAGGCAGCCTTGTATATTGATGCCTTTATGCAAAATATCAACTGGGACATGGTCGCTAAGCGCTGGGAAAACGCCTAAGCTTGTGTTATTGAGACGGACGTCTTTTTTGTACTGTCACAAAGAGGTCAGATCTTTCAGAACAGGGGAGGTTAGAGTTCCTCTCCTGCTGATAAAGGCGTCTCATTGAATCTGTCTTTGTAGGAACATTTTCTGCAGAGCTCTTCGACAGCTTTTCCTTCTTGAAACCCTTCTATCATATCGCTTGTCCGTTTTGAGGCCAGAATCTCTTTGAGGCCCGTATCATGCAGGTTGCCAAGGTTGATGACACCATCTCCGTCCAGACAGCAGGGCACTACGCTGCCGTCTGCAAGTACCCCAATATGTGATTTAAGGCCATAGCAGGTCCCTTGGGTGTCATGAGCAGAGTCTAAGGACGGCCATTGGAAGTAAGTGTCAAAATGCAAGAGGATTTTGGAGGCCAGACGGATGGATTTTGGACGCGTGGCATAGAGCTCGTCTGTGTCGAGTCTGATCTTGAAGGCCTCTTCCAGGCGCCTAAATAGCTTCGTATTAAACTCTGCTTCACTGCACTCCTCGTCAAAGTTCCAGAGCCTGAGATTGATGAAGGGTTTGGGATGATGTTCAAGCTTCTGTGTACAGAGCGCTAAGACAGCGTCCATATAGTCATCGAAGGTGAGGTTGAGACTGTTCTTATTGTATGCGTTCAAGGAGATGTTTATCTGTCGTACTGCAGGATGGAAAAGTGTCTGAAAAGATGTTTTTTTGAGATAATAACCGCTTGTGGTGAGGGTGACTTCAAACCCTTTGTCCAGGCTTTTATCGAGGTATTCATCAAGGTTTGAGAGCGTCAGCGGATCGCCCATCACGTGAAAGGCGAGTTCTTTGGTGAAGCCCTGAAGCTGTGTCAATACTTTTGCGAAGAAGGAGAGGTCCATCGTCTTTGAAGGCTGTTGTTTAGGCGGACAGAAACTGCAGGCCAAGCCGCAGATGTTGGTCACTTCGATATGAACGCGGTGAAAATGCATCTGACCTCTTTTTATCTGAGGGAAAACCTCTGTAATAGAATTCGGATTTTAGCGTAAAGATGCTTTAGCAAAGAGGGCTAAAACAGATAGGGTGTTAAGTGTGTAGCTACAGCTTCTCAAACACGGCATGGATAGGATTGTGGTCGGATATCTTTTTGGTATCGATCGCTTCGGACCGCACAAGTCTCAGCCCCCGGTAGAAGATATGGTCGATGGGCTTGGAAAAGACGCGTTTGATATGATGCTCATCCTGAACGGGGGCTTTTTCAAGGCAGAGTCTCTGCCGAAACGCCTCGAGGGCTTGAATACGTCTTTTGCTCCAGTTGTTAAAATCACCACTGACGATCATCGCACCTTCACACTCCTGAATCACAGCCTCGATCTTGGAGAGTTCATTGCTGAAGGTCGTGTACGAGACGAAGTTGATACCGTGCATATTGACGATATGGACTGTCTCACCGTCATCAAACGGATGCGAGGTGAGCAGCATGCTTTTTTTGGTGCTGAACAAAAGCTCTCTCTTGTGTGTCAGCTCAATATGTTTAGACGCAAAATGGAAACAGGATGCTGTGAGCAGACCGTACACATGGCGTTTTGTCTCCATGTTAGCTGCCATGGCA
This sequence comes from Sulfurimonadaceae bacterium, assembly GCA_041562275.1. Lineage (GTDB taxonomy): Bacteria > Campylobacterota > Campylobacteria > Campylobacterales > Sulfurimonadaceae. The sequence goes on from JBFEYG010000002.1 coordinate 14,350, forward strand.
TAGGAAAAATCCCTGAGCTCATGCGGCAGATGTTTTGGCATTTTGTACTCCTGAAAAAGAAGAAAGTCGCTGGGATGACTGAGCAGAAGCTGATGCAGTCGAAGCTGAAAATAAGGGTGTAGGTTCTCTTTGTGTACGTTCCAGCAAAGCAGCGAGAACCTCTTCTGTGGAGTTTTTCCCTGATGCTGATACAAATGGGGGTCTTGACGCGGTGCAAACATGGTCTACAGCTGGGGTACGAAGATACGCATCAGGTTTTCGAAGATACGTCGTATCTTGCCCGCTTCCTGGATCTGAGACGTCGAGTTTTGCAGCAGCGTGTTCATCCATATCGAGATCTGATCGATCTGCGTCTTGGAATAGATGAGGGTCACGACCTCATAGTTCAGCAGAAGGCTGCGGTTGTCAAGATTGACCGAACCGAGTATCACGGTGTCATCATCAAACAAGATCGCTTTCGCGTGGAGCTTCGGCTCTTTGTAAAAGGCGACGTCAATGCCCCAATCCTGTGCTTCACGGATATAGCTGCTGCGGCCAAGATCAGCGATAAGGTGGTCAGACTCTTTGGGTGTGATGAGTGTGACATCGACGCCTCTGTGCAGGGCAATATGAAGGGCTTGAAATATTGACTCGTCCGGAACAAAGTAGGGTGTGACGATCCATATTCTCGTCTTTGCCATATGAATGGCGTAGATGATGGCTTCCAGCAGAGCATCAGAGGAGACGTCCGGTCCGGAAGGTATGACCTGTGTAGAACATTTTCCATATTTGGTGCTCTTTTGTACAGAAACCTGTTGGATGGGAATCTGACGGCTGAAGGCCCAGTCCGACTCGAAGATATCTCTGTAGTCCTTGACCATAGAACCTTCTGCCGAGAATAAAAGGTCCGTCCAGCGTTCTTTTAAAGGCTTCGAACCCATATACTCTTGTGCCAGATTCATCCCTCCGCTTAAAAGAAGGGTGTCGTCGATGAGGTAGATCTTTCTGTGATAACGCAGGTTCAGACGGCTGTGCAAGGGAAGTGTGAGCAAAGGCATAAAAAAGCTCAGAACAATCCCGGCGTCTTTAAGCCGTCTAAGCGGAAACTGCCATAAATAGAGTCCCACCGAACCAAAGGCATCGACAAGAATACGTACATGTACACCGGCTTGTGCTTTTTGGATAAGAAGGTCGAAGAATTCGCCTGTGACGGCATCGTTTTTTAAGAGGTACACACTGATGGATATGGAGTGTTTTGCATTATACAGGGAAGCGTAGAGAGCCTTGTAGGCTTCTACCCCATCCGTATAGAAGTGCAGTGTGTTGTCCTGTGTCGGGGCAGGGATACCGTTGGATCGTAAAAGGGTATCCAGCGGATGGATGGCATTGTCCTTTTGATCATGCCGGTATAGAGGAAGGGGAGATTTCTCTTTGGACAAAGAGCGTTTGCGTACGCCGAACAAAAAATAAAAGATGACAAAAAAGTAGGGTGCGATGATCATGAACAAAAGCCAGGCTGTCATAGAAATTGGGGAGCGTCTTTTGTAAAGCATATGCATTACGCTCAGAAGAATAGCAAGTCCTCCAAGAAAATAAAGAAGATAATAGCTGATGATCTGATCCCATTGGACTTGCATCGGTCTCCCTCGACAGAGTGTTCATTCTTATAGGAGTATAACACAAATCATACGCTGCCCAAGATGGCAAAAACACTAAAGCGTCGCACTGTGAAAAAAGTAATGTCCCAGCCCAAGTGTATAGAGGGTGTTTCCGTAGAGAGAATGCTCTATAGCGGTTAGCAGTGTCGAGCGGGTCTTAAGATAAGTATGGGTAAAAAGAAGACTGCCAAAGAAGGTGAAGATGACTGCTATCCAGTTTTCAAATATGATGTGCACATAGGCAAAAAGCAGGGCGTTGACAAAGACGAACAGGAGAAGATCTCCTTTGAACAGACTTTCATACCGGTAAAAGAAGTAGTTTCGAAAGAGGATCTCTTGTACAAAAGCAGATACAAAGGGATAAAGCAGCATGACAAGGAGCCAAAACAGTGGTCTGCTCTTTGCCAATGCCAAAAAGTTCTCCGGTTCGTAAGCAAGAACGAAAAGCGTCATCAGGATGCTCACAAGGAGATATCGTTTCAGGACAGCATAGAGTACTTCTCGTTTAAAGTCAAAGGCAAAGAGCTTGATCTTATTGCGGCGAAGGTGTAGATAGGCATACAGGGTTGCCGCCCAGAGTATAAGCATGACGGACTCTTTGGGAAGAAGACCGAACACGATAAGCAGAGGCGGAGAGACAAACATCAGAAATATCTCAATTAAAAGTGCTGTTTTGTTCATCCGGCAACTATAGCACAGTTGTATTACGATTTACAATTAGTTCTGTTTTTGCATCTGTTCTTTTGCTTTTGGGTGCTATAGTTTAATACTTCCTTGCTTGAAATATATGAGGGATCGCAATGTGCTCCTGAAACGATATCTGAATCGAGGCAGTAGATGAAAGAGATAATAGCCATATATAAAAAACAGCGCGTTTTTGTAGAGAACTCGCTGACATCGATGATGGAGAGTATTGATTTCTCCCAGTATGATCTGATGAAAGAGAAGTCTATCTTCGCTCTTTTCCCTTCGCTAAAAGCAACCTATAAGATCAATGACAAATATAAGCAGTCTACACCTATGTACACGGAAGACGAAGTCGACAACAGTGTCCTCGGTATAGACAAGTCGCATCTTCTGGGGCGTGTCCAGTTTAGAGATGACAATATCTATATCTCAAATTCCTATATAAACTCCCGCAGCGGAACAGCCTATATCACCGTCACGGTAAAGTTTGACAATGAGTATATCGTCTGTGATTTTGAGCTTTATGAACTTTTAAAAGAGCTCTCTCTTATTGAAGGTGATAAGCGTTTTAGCGATTTTACACGATGTTTTTACGGACTTTTTGGATTTTTGCTGGCGGCGTTTTCCGTCGCACTGATCATCTACGCCATCTATATCGCCTGGGCAGTCCTGGTATATCAAGACCAGGAGCTTCTATCCGGACTCTTCCGCTCCATCATCGCATTGACTTTGGGTCTGGCTATCTTTGATCTGGCCAAGACCGTCTTGGAACATGAGGTCTTCTACAAAAGTCTCAGCCGAAAGAACAATTTGGAAAACCGTCTTCTGGCACGTTTTTTGACCTCCATCATCATCGCTCTTTCTATAGAGGCTTTGATGGTCGTGTTTAAGATATCATTGAGTGATTATTCACAGATGATCCATGCTTTTTATCTAATCGCGGGCGTAGGGATAATGATCGTCTCTTTGAGCCTGTTTATCTTTATCATGCGTTATCAGGGACAGAAGAATTGAGTTTTGTTTTTTGATTGGATGAAATGAGGTCAGAAACTAAGAAGGGTGAGCAAAACTTTGCTCACGCCTATCTCGGGCAGTTTTAGTTAGGCCAGTTCGTTTAACAGCCTGAAGAAGAGGTCACTCTCCTGCTCGGTCATATCAAACAGTTTGACGATCTCATCTGCATGGATAAAGGCATCTTCTTTTCCTATGATCTTCAACACTTGCGCGATATTATCATGCACTTTTCGGTGTGGCTGCTCTATTTTTGAAAAACTGTTGTGATTGCCGAAGGTCTGTTTGCCTTCGCCCTGATACCATTTTCCGAAATTACAGCTGTGATGATCAGCGATATCCTTAGATATCTTGTTTTCAAAGACGGAGCTGTAGGCACCAAATTTAAAGATCATGTGGTCAAGCTTGCTGATATTCATGAACAGCCCTTGTCCAATCGTCTCATTGTCAGATTTGATCGTATTAGCATTGCGGACAAGCTGGGCCAGGCTCTCTTTGAACTCATCGAGTTTACCCGAAGACTCCTGGGTAAATTCGGCTACCTGTTCACTGCTTTCGAGCATGGAGACACTGTTCTGTTTGAGGATACTGATGTTCGCTTCTACTTCGCTGGTAGCTTTTTGCGTACGTTCTGCAAGCTTTCTTACTTCATCCGCGACGACGGCAAATCCACGTCCGTGTTCTCCCGCACGTGCAGCTTCGATCGCGGCATTCAAAGCAAGAAGGTTTGTCTGGTCTGATATGTCTTTGATCAGAGCGATCACAGAGAAGATCTCGGCGACATTCTCGTTCAGGCTTTCAGAACTGCTTCTGGACTCGGCAATCATCTGTGCGATATTGCCTATGATGTGGATGACATCATCTGTTTTTCTGTTGACCTCTTCGATGACCTCTTCAGTCTGTTCATTGAGGGTATTGACGACATTGACATTTTCAATACTCTTTGACATGCTCGACTGTAAGTCTTTTGAATTGCTGATGGAAGCTTTTATCATACCTTCTGAGAGTTGAAGCGTCATACTGTTTTTCTTCATCTGTGCTTTGATGTTCTCATTGGCTTCTTCAGTCTTTTCTGCCTCAGCTTTGGCCTGCAAGGCTATCTCTTCGACCTTGTCCAAAAAGATGTTGAAGCTTTTCGCGGCTTTTCCGATCTCATCTTCACTTGCCACTTTCAGGCGTCGACTTAGATCGGCATCACCTGTTGCCAGATCGCTCGCTACTTTGTCCAGGTTAAGTATAGGATCGGTAACGGCGGCTTTGATTATCCACATCAACAGACCCAGGATAAACAGATCGATCATAGCCATGATCATGACTTGTGTCAAAAGAGAGTCTTCGGATTGCGCTACGATATGTTCGACATCTTTGAGCTTTTTCCCCAAGACGGCATAACCGACAAGCTCTTTTGAGAAGTCATAGATCGGAAGAGAGACAACAAAGTAATGTTTGCTTTGCTGCATTCCTTCTTTGGGGATACTGATCTGATTCAATTCATTGAAGAAATCTTTATTGATGACATCTGCTTTGACAGCAAGGGAGTAATTGCCGACCTTCATCGCATCTTTGAGTGCTGTAGCGGTTGATAAATAACGGTTGTCCATGACGATCACTGTATCGATGCCAAATTTCTTGGCGCCATCTTTGACAATAGAATTTAAACCCTGCATGAACTCGACAGAACCAAGATAGGTATCCGTCTGGACCGGAGCCAGGCCGCGAAGTATCATTCCCGCCCGTCCGAGTTCGATGCCGACAATAGGCTCTTTGTTCGCTTTGACTGAGACAACGGTATTTCTAAAACCGCTTAGGTCGTCTCCCCACTTTTCAGGTTTCCAGGCACGTAAAAAACTGTGTACGTTCTTGTCGTGAATATGGATCTTGATATTTTTGTATTTGGTGTTCTCTTTAAAGTCTTTGGCAACCTCGCCCAAGCCTTTTATCGCAAGCTCACGGTTGTCGTTTTTCAGCGCTTCGATGACATAGTAGTTTTTGGCGATATTTATCGCATTCGTCAACCCTATGCTTTTCTTACAGTCGATAGCCTCATTAAAAAAGCTGTTGAGATCTGAGACTTGCTGTTTGTAGACATCATTTCGTATGGAGTCAACCGAGGTGAAATAGTTGAATGCTATGATGATAAACCCTATGGCAATAGATATTATTAAAGGTACATGAACCTTTTTAGATATCGATACTTTCTTCATGATGACTCCAGTTTTTTTATTATTTTTTTTTATAATAGCGAATCTATGTAAAAAATACATAAAAATAATATGCTTATCTGTTTATCTGTTTATCTGTTTATTTTACAGCGTGGATGGAGAAATAGGCGGAGCCTGATATCTACAGTTTAATATACCGGTATTTCGACTTTTTGACCTTTAGCCGATCGTCTTTGAGCTGTATGGCGTAGAAATGCTCTTTTTCGACGGCGACATAGCTCATACGGTCTAATACGGTTATCTTTCCGACAGTATCGCCTTTGAAGCCAAGTTCACCGCTAAGGGCACCGACAAAGTCTCCCGGACGGAGTTTGTCTTTTTTCCCGCCAAGTATTTTCAGTGTGCGCATCGGCGCCGTCCGGTCGAAATTCTTGTCGCTGTGCAGCTCTTTGGCATCTTCAAGTCTGTAGTCTTGTCTGGCATACTCTTGGATAGCTTTAAAGAACTTCATCTCTTTGCTTCCGACCAGAGTGAATGCAAGTCCTTCCTGTCCCATACGTCCCGTTCTTCCTATGCGGTGCATGTGCACTTCGGGGTGCGGCGTGATGTCGTAGTTGATGATAGCGGGAAGGTCTTTGATATCCAGACCTCTGGCAGCTACGTCAGTGGCGACAAGGATGTTTCGGCTTTGGTTGGAAAACATCGTCAAGATCTCGTTACGGTCTTTTTGTTCCATGTCGCCGTGCAGGGCAGCCGCGTCAAAGCCTTTTTCCTGAAGAGCCTCGCTGACTTCATCACAGGTCGCTTTCATGTTGCAAAAGACGATGCATGAGCTTATCTTGTTGGAGGAGATGATGGCTTCGATGAGTTTGATCTTCTGATCTTTTTCAGCCTTGTAGAAATGCTGGGTGATGGTCATCTCAGCCTCATCGGATTCAATCTTGATAAACTGGGCATCGTTTTGGAACTTCTTGGAAAGTTTTTTTGTCTCTGCTTCAAAAGTAGCAGAGAAGAGAAGGGTCTGGCGCTTGGTTGGAATATGTCTGATGATAGCGGCTATATCGTCATGAAAACCCATGTCCAGCATTCGATCGGCTTCATCCAGTACCAAGGTCTTGACATGAACAAGGTCAAGATGCTCTTTGGTAATAGTATCCATGATACGTCCGGGTGTCCCGACGATGATATGCACACCTTTTTCAAGTGCGACTTTTTGCGGATAGACTGCTTCTCCGCCTACGAGAGTGAGTATCTTGATGTTCTCTTTGAAGCGTGCAAGACGGCGAAGCTCATTGGCGACCTGCTCGCAAAGTTCACGTGTCGGACAGATGACGGCAGCCTGTACCTTTACCTCACTGACATCCAGGCTGTGCAAGAGTGCGATCCCGAAGGCTGCCGTCTTGCCTGAACCTGTCTTCGCCTGCGCGATGATGTCTTTTCCTTCCATGAGCAGAGGAAGAGCCTCTTCCTGAACGGGGGTCATAGAAGTATATCCAAGCTGATCAAGGTTAGCGAGCATCTTATCGTTTAAAGAGAGGGATGAAAAGCTTTTGGGCATAAATAGACTCCGTGTGTAATTCTCCTGAGATTTTAGCAGGTTAATGCTAAAAACAAGTTCGAAAGACCAATGTCAAGACGCTGCTAAAGAGGAAGTGTTTCCTATGAAATCAAAGAACAGACATCAGTTTTTTTATATAAGTCTTTTAAATAATTGATACGGATATCATTTCCATTTCATTTAACTTTGCCTTTAAGATTATTGGTTTAGAATGGCTTCATAATCTAACAATACAAGAACACAAGGGATAATATATGCAGTCAAACCTAAGCATACTTAAGAAGTCTTTGATTGCTCTGGTCCCAAGTTTTATGTTTTTTTACATTGTCTTGGCCTGGTTTGCCTATTCAGAGATATCATCGATCTCAAAGACAGTGTATACACAACACAAAGAGCAGCTGCAAGATAATGTCACCAAGGTCATGGACTTCAAGTTTGAAGCGATTAAGAATATCGTTTTGGGCATTGCAAATAACGGTACTGTCTTGTCAAAGATGTATGATGAAGAACGTGGAGCGATCTTTGATGAGATCAGTCATTTCAGGTCTGCCTTGAATGCCGAATCTTCATTTGAGAACCCCCTGATCCAAGTTGTCGACACGATGAGTAGTTCTTATGTGAAGTCATGGGATAAAAAGGCGTACGGAGCAGATGTCTCTGCACGAGAGAGTGTGGCTTATGTCAAAGAGAAGAAAAAGGTCTTTGTCGGCAATGAAGTGACACGTGGCGGTCTGATGATCGTCTCGACTGCTCCGCTGATTCTAAAAGACGAAGAAGCAGGTTCTGAACCCGAATTTTTGGGAAGTGTCGACTTTATTTTAAGATATAACTCTCTTGTGTATAAGCATTTGAACGAGAAGGATACGAGAGACCTTCTGGTCTTGGTCGATACAAAGTATTTGCAAAAAGCTGAGTATATCAAAGATCCTGTTCTGATCGATAAGTATTATATTGACTTGGATACGGAATACATTGATACCGGGTTTTCCCAAGGAGCCGCGCATATTGACTTTAAGCTGCTTAAAGCACAGGGGTATGTGACGGATGATGATTATTTCTATACCTATAAAGAGATCTATGATAACAATAACAATGAGGTCGGAATATTTCTACTTGGGGATGCGCTTGAAGTCGTTGAACGATCTGTGAAAGAGACGAGCAGAGGGTTTGTTAAATTGATGGTCATCATATCTTTTTTAATGATCCTCGCTTTGTCGATGGTTGTCATCATTGTCAAAAAACTGGTCTCTTCTCCGCTTAACGAACTTAGCGATGTTGCACAGGACCTCTCTTTGGGTGAAGGAGACTTGACAAAACGTTTGCATGTTACGACTAATGACGAGATCGGTCAGAGTTCACACTTTATCAATAAGTTTATTGAAAAGGTTCAAAATGTCGTCTCCAATGTCATTGTGTCCGGACAGAAAACTGTCAGTGAAATAGAAGGGATCAATGAGAATATCAGCATTATCAATGAACGTATGCTCACAGAACGTGAGTTGGTTCATAAGACGGTTGACGAAGGGAATGCGGTTTATAAGCTTTTAAACAGTTCTGTTCAAGACAGTATTGATACGACACAAAAGGTCCAGAGTGCCGCTGAGCGACTTACAGATGCTCAAAACACAATTAAAACCTTGGTGAAAAATGTCAATGAGACGGCAGAAAAAGAGCATGAGATGGCAACGGCATTGGCTGACCTTAGCAGTGATGCAGATAATGTAAAATCTGTCTTGACCATTATTTCCGATATTGCGGATCAGACAAATCTGCTTGCTCTTAATGCTGCAATCGAAGCTGCCCGTGCGGGTGAACACGGACGCGGATTTGCTGTTGTCGCAGATGAGGTCAGAAAGTTGGCAGAACGTACTCAGCACAGTCTTTCTGAGATAAATGCAACGATCAATGTCATTGTCCAGGCGATAATGGATACCGGATCGCAGATGGATCATAACTCCAAGGCTATTAATTCTCTTGTTGAACGAACCAATGAGGTGGATGATAAGATCGACCATGCTATCACAGAGATCGCAGAGACATCCGTTATCGCCAAAAATTCGGAAAAAGTCTCCAAAGAACTTGCTGATAGCACGCAAAAGATCATTGACAATATTAATGCTCTTAACACTATCTCGACACAAAACAGCGAATCTGTTGAGACCATTGATGAAAAGGCGCTGAGCCTACGCAAAGATGCCCAGTCATTAAATGAACAGCTGAATCTTTTCAAAGTCTAGGTTTTTTCATTCCCTTGCTTGAGAAGGCCGGAGCTGAGATGCTTCTAGTCATTTAAGAGAGGGGATACGCTTGAACAAGATGGCATAATGTCAAAACATCTCAATACAATCGAAAGAAGAGTCTATGAGTACAGTTTTAATCGCGATCATCTCCATCTTGCTTGTTGCACGTATTTTACAAAGTAAGTTGTCTTTACCTCTGCCTATTGGCATCATGGGTCTGACTCTGCTTACCTATGCGATTATTCCGGAGCATATCAATATCTCGGCACATGAGAACTTTGACAGGATCGTCTATCTGCTCTTGCCGCTTATCCTGCTTCCTGATGCGATCAACTTTAAACTGTATGATCTCAAACGTCACGGTATCGCTATCTTCTATTTGAGTTTTGTTGCAGTTGTCTTGTCGATCTTTATAGGGATAGCATTAAACTTTGCCGTCTTTGCCGAGTATTCGTTCACGATAGGCATGCTGGTGTGTCTTTTTGCGATGGTCCTGGCTACCGATGCGGTAAGTGTCAGTTCTGTTTTCTCACAGTTCAAACTGCCGCACTCTTTGAAGGTATTGACGGAAGGGGAGAGCCTCTTTAACGATGCGACGGCTGTGATCGCTTTCTTCTTTATTGGACTTCCTCTTATCAACGGTATCGAAGTGACTCCGGTCAGTATCTCCTTCATCCTTTTGAAAGTAGTGGTACTGTCGACCTTTATCGGTTTTGTTGTCGGGTATATTGCCAAGATGATCCTGCAATGGCTTCATACGGTCACGGATGAGTTTATCATCGTCATTCTTGCGGCCTATGTCTCTTTTGGCATTGCCGAGATGCATGCAGTGCATGTCTCGGGTATCCTCTCCCTCATCGTTGCCGTGATGACGCTTCGTTTTTACATCAATAAGCAGTTCAAATCTGCTTCCGAACATGAGAGTATTATCGATGACAGCTCAGTAAAAGTCCCGCACTCCAAGGAAGAGAAGATCATCACGACGCAGGCGAGACTGGATGAAAACCTGCAGATCATCTCTTTCTTCGCCCTGTTTGCCAATGCTGTACTCTTCTTCACACTGGCGGAGATCATCGAGTATGAGAAACTGATGATGTATGCGAAAGAGATCATTATTCTCTTCATCGTGACGACGCTGATCCGTGCAGCGATGATGCTGAACTTCAGTTTTATCTCTAAAAAGAGCCGAAAAGTACAAAATGTCAATTACCGCTGGTGGTCAATACTCACTTTTGCGGGTATCAAAGGCGGACTTTCCATGATCATGGTCCACGCTCTGCCTGCGACCTTTGTCTACAAAGAGATGTTCACACAGGTGGTCATGGGTGTTATCATCTTGAGTATCTTCGTCTATGCGTTTGCACTTCTGTTTATCATAAAAGGCTATCAGAAAGAGTTCTTGGAAGACATGAAGACCGAAGGACACTAGTCTATAGAGATGACGGTTGTGAGCCTATGGGTTTCGTTGGGCTTGATAAGCGGCGCATCATCCAGAGCATTCGCGCTTTCTACGCAAAGCATCCTGCTGTGATCACTCAGGTCCGCCATCTTCTTGGCCAAGGTTTCGCCCGGATTCCAGACAACGACGGTTTCTGAACCCTCTGTCCTTACACGTATAGTCCTGTCATGATCATGCACATCTAACGTCGAAGTGATGCCTTGATAGATCCGGTCTGTCTCTTGGGTGAAATGGAGCCTGCCTTCTTGGCGATTGTCAAAACTCTCATCTGTCTTGTCGTAATAGCGTTTATTATCCAAGCCGTCGATATAGACGGTATTGATGTCCTCTATGGCCAGATAGGTGTGCAGGGCATCGGTGATAGTGAAAGCTTCGCTGTCGAGGTTCTTTGTAACAAGTGAGACTTTCAGTTCTCTTCCGATACAAATCTCCAGTGTAAGCTCAAAACGGTAGGGCCAAAGCTCCAGACTCTTTTCTGAACTCTTTAATCCAAGGATGACCTTTGTCTCGTCTTCGTTTATCGCTTCTGTCTTGCTATGTTCCCACATAGAGGTCCTTGCAAAACCGTGGTTGGGAAGGGTCCTGTCCGTGGGGTGCGGACCGAACCAGGGCCAGCAGACCGGTATACCGCCACGAATCGCCTTGCCTTTTTCAAACGATGCACTCTCACTCACCCACAACAGCGGTGCTTGCGCTTTAACTTGAAAATGGAAGAGATGGCCCCCTTGAAGGCTAATCTTTGCTTCTGCGGCATTGTTGGATATATGAAGGTACTCTAAAGCGCCCTTAATTTTTTTCATAGATACTTTTTCCTTTTAGAAATGTCTGCAGTACTTTTATC
>JBFEYG010000003.1:0-25176 GCA_041562275.1 Sulfurimonadaceae bacterium
CAGGTGTCACCTTTTTTACCGACATTGGCAGAACAGTGCATTGCCAACTTCTTCTCTAATGGCAACCAGTAGTTCATCATGGAGAAGATACCTTTTTTCATCTCTCCGCCGTACCAGGTACCGCCAATGATCGCTATGTTTTCTTCTACATTAAAAAGAACGAAGACTTCCGAGTTCATTCCCATCTCTTTCCATTTGTCATTGACCGCTTTACATGCATTTAAGACAGTAAACTCCGGTTTAAAATCAGCAAGGTCTTTTTCTTTAGGACGGATGAACATGTTCTTGACGAAGTGAGATTGCCATGCGATCTCTGATACAAAACGTACAGAACGTTTAGATGCAGCTGATGCACCGCAATAGACATCTGTCACATAGATGTCTTTGTTGGAGAGTTGTGCTTTTGCGACTTGAAGCAGTTCCTGGAAGATCTCATTGCTGATAGGTTGATTTACATCTCCCCATGCAATATACTTATTGGAGTCAGGCTGATCAACAAAATATTTATCTTTTGGACTGCGTCCTGTAAAGATACCGGTGTCAACTGTAGTCGCACCGCTTGAAGTCATCTTACATTCGCCATTCTTAAGCTCATGTTCAATCAATTCATCAAAACTCAGATTATAAAAAACCTGTCCTATATTTTCTAACTCTAAACTATCAAGACCTGCTGGGTTCATGGGTTTTTATACCTTATTTATGCATTTCAAACATACTAATTATTTTTATGTTTGCTTCTACTTAAAATCTATAGATTAATTTCAAGCTTTTTTTCTTGGCGAAATTATAGCGACTCATAACTCAAAACAAAAGAAAAAGATGAAACTTTGCAAAGATTTCACTAATTTAATCCTCTTGCTTTTGGTTTTTTAAAACAGTATAAAAAAGATCATTTAGTTCTTGGGCTATTTCTGTCTGTGAACATTTCTGTTATATATATTCGCACTGTTTTGTAACATATTTATAAAGTGTATAACCCTGTCAACACTACTTTTTCACTTGCAAAAAAGAGTGACACTGTAAGCTTTAAACATGGCCATCAGCTCGTCCCCTTTTTTGATTTCTAACTCTTTATAGCTTTTGAATGTGATACGTGAGCTGAGATATTGGTCTTTACATAACACGAGTGTCAAAAGCACATCTTCACCCTCTATCATAATATCCTCCACCTTTGTCTTGAGTCTATTCCTACTGCTGATCTGCTGATCCATCGACCGGCTGACCGATACAGCCTCCGACTCGATCAAAACAGATGCAAAAGAACCTGCATGAAGTTTGTTGACTTCGACAAAAGAGAAAGGGGACTGTATACTGATATGTGAACCGCAATTTAGTCTCAGTTCGACATTCGCACGTTTTTCATGTACCGATATCTTTGTGATCATCGCATCCAAACGGGAAAAGCTGAAAGTCTTCTCTTTTTCATCACCCAAATGATCAAAGGCTTTTTCCAAAGTCTCAAGATGCTTTTGATGCAGGGCATCCACCTCTTCATAGGTCTGTATCAGCTCTTTTGCATAGACGGTGACGATCGTCCCGCCTCCGCCTTTGCCTCCGCTTATCTTTTGAACAAGAGGTTTTGGTGCCAAGGCGTTCATCTTGTCGATCCATTCCCAAGCTGTCTTATAAGTCACGCTAGAGGCTTTGGCTGCTTTTGAGATAGATCCATACACCATGATGTTTTCAAGCAACTGTACTTTTTTGAGGCTCAGGAAGTTCTCATCTTCCTTGCGCAAGAGCAGATCCGATACCAGGGTAAAATTATTCATAGACGAAGTATACTTCTGTACATAGCGGCTGTCAAGTCTGCCTGCTTTATACCTCAGATTTTTGAGAACTAACTAACAGACTTAAGAAAATAATTTGATTGTACTGCATATAATTGTATCCGCAATCAAATAATCCAAAGAACCTATAATGCATACATTAGAAGACTCTCTCGGTTTTCAGGTCAATATGACCGCCAACGCCATGAAAAACCGTTTTAACACATTCTTAAAGCCTTACGGTCTGACTTCAGAACAGTACGTCATCATGAAGTCCGTTGAAGAGAACCCGGATATCAGTCCTACGCAACTCTCTGAGATAACGTTCAAAGACAAGACCACTATCACACGTATGATAGACACCCTTGTAAAACATGAGATGCTCATACGCATTCCCAGACAAGATGACAGACGTGCCTATGAGATACGCTGGAGCAAGAAGGCGGAAAAGATCATGAACGAGATCATTCCTCTTGCCGAAGATGTCATCAAAAGATTGCGCTCACAGTTCGATGCGAGTGAACTGCAGACATTTCTTCGCATACTTGAAACACTTAAACAAACCCCATGTCTGGAGACACTTATATGAAATACCTTGTTTTGATCTTTTTATCCCTGCCTCTTTTAGCCTCCGTTGTAACCCAAAAAGTTGAAAAAGGTCGGCTTTCTCAAAAGCAGAGTTTTAATGGTACCGTCAGCTTTAATGAGAAATCGCGTCTCGCTTCAGAGACAGAGGGCAAGATCACCAAACTCTATTTTGATGAAGGCGATTACGTCAAAAAAGGAGAAATCCTTCTGCAGACAGACACACTGATACTTGATGCCAATATCAATGCGACCAAGGCATCCATCAAAGAGGTAGAGTTTGCACTTGAACGTGCACGGCTTGATTTCAAACGCTATGAAGCCCTTTTCCTCAAAGAGAGTGTCTCTAAACAAAAATATGATGAGTTTTACTTCCAGAAGATGCAGCTGGAACAGAAGCTCGTTTCTCTGCAATCCTCCCTTAAGGCTCAGCAGATATTAAAATCAAAGAAAAGTCTACGCGCACCCTTTAACGGCTACATCAGCGAACGCAGTGTTCAGGTCGGGGAGTGGTTGAAAGAAGGGAGCGAGATCGCTTTGTTGATCAACCCCGATAAGATCGATATCACCATTTATCTCCCTTCAAACTACATCAATGCCGTCTCAAATGATGCAGACCTTCGGGTCGTGATCAACAACAAGACCTATCCGGTCAAACTTATTGCTGCCCTTCTCAGCGGAGATGAAAAGACACGAAGCTTTCCACTCAAGTTGCGTCTTCTTCCGACAAAAGACAGATTCTTTGACGGAGCCCAGGCGCAGATCTCCTTGGAAAAGTCTTCTCATGAAGACGTCTTGATGGTCTCCAGAGACGCAGTTATCAAACGTTTCGGCAATGATGTCGTTTTCATCATCAAAGATGAGAAGGCAGAGATGATACCCGTAGAGATCATCGGTTTTGATACCGATAGGGTCGCAGTATCCTCTTCGCAGCTGCATGTCGGAGACGAGGTCATCACCAAAGGAAATGAGCGTATTTTCCCTAATCAGGCAATACAAAGATGATACGTTTCTCCCTCCTTAGACCCGTTGTCATCACCGTCGGTGTAATCTTGATCTTGATCTTTGGGTTCATCGCCCAGGAACGTCTTCCTAGACAGCTGACTCCAAATGTGATCCAACCCGAGATAGCTATCAATACTCTCTGGCCTGGTGCCAGTCCAAAAGAGATCGAGCGTGACATCATCCAGGAACAGGAGCTTGTGCTCAAAAACACGCCGGGTCTTGAAAAATATGAGTCTAAATCGCAAGACAACATCGGTACACTCACCCTTACCTTTGATCTGGGTACGGATATCGACAAAGCGATGCTGGATGTATCCAACAAACTTAACGAGGTCGATACCTATCCCGAGAATGTTGAAAAACCTGTCATCAAAGCGACAGGAGAGACGGCTTCACCCGTTATCTGGACAATGTTACAGACCCTTGAGGGAAATCCAATCGATATTGACCATTATAAGACCTATCTGGAAAATGAAGTGCGTGAACATTATGAACGTATTCCAGGTGTTGCAGAACTGATGATGCGCTCCGGTACAGAGGATGAGATGCAGGTCATCTTAAATATGGAGAAGATGGCAGCCTATCGTCTGAGTATGGACAAGATCATCTCTATAATTCAGCGTAACAACGTCGACATCTCTGCAGGATCCATGGACCTTGACCGCCGTTCTTACCGTATCCGTACCACCTCACAATACAGAGGTCCCCAAGACATAGAGTCCCTTGTACTTGTCTCTAACGGAAAACAGGAGGTCCATCTTCGCGATATCGCTGATGTCCGCTACGGATATGCCAAAAAGTCTGCCATCTCACTTGTTGACGGAATAAAAGGGCTTATTATAGGGGTAAAACCGGAGAATGACGCCAACATCGTAAAACTTACCGATGATGTCGAAGCCATGGTAAACAACCTGAATGAGACTCAGCTGAAAAAGATGGGCCTCACGATCCGATGGCTTAACGACAAACGTGACTATATCCAGGGCTCCATAGACCTCGTCCAGCAAAATATCCTTGTCGGCGGTATCCTGGCCATAATCGTCTTACTGATATTCCTGCGTGCGATCTCTTCAACGACCGTTATCGCACTGGCAATCCCCATCAGTATCATTGCTACTTTTATTATACTTGACTTGTTGGGAAGAAGTCTCAATACGATCTCGCTTGCAGGTATCTCCTTTTCAGTCGGGATGCTCGTCGACAGCGCCATCGTCGTCCTGGAAAATATTGACAGACACAAAAAGATGGGCAAGAAGTTTTTTGACGCAGCCTACGACGGGACAACCGAGGTCTGGGGTGCCCTGATCGCTTCAGCTTTGACTACTATTGCCGTTTTTCTGCCTATCATCTTTTTGCAAAATGAAGCGGGACAACTCTTCAAAGATATTGCTATTGCCGTAACTGCAGCCGTCAGTTTCTCTCTCTTTGTTTCCATCTCCGTCATCCCTATGCTCTGGAATCAACTGATGAAGTTCTCTGAACATGAGACACACCAGCACAAAGAGAAAGACTCTTCTCTCGTCAGGCTCGGACATACTATCAATGACAAGATCATGTATTATGTCCATTGGACACTCAAGAGCAAGCCGCATCAGATCACGACCGTCCTGCTTCTCGTTCTCTTCTCGGCACTGAGCAGCTGGATACTCTTTCCAAAGATGGAGTACCTGCCCGAAGGGAACCGAAACCTTGTCTTTAATATCATGATACCCCCTCCCGGCCTCTCCTACCAAGAGGGCAAGGAGATCGGCGAAAGTGTCTATCAAAAACTCGAGAAATATACCAAAGCAGACGTAGACGGATATCCCCAGATCGAGAGACTTTTTTATGTCTCAGGGGGAGACTTCATGCTTTTTGGCGTACTGACGGTAGATCCGAGCAGAGCTGCGGAACTTATTCCCGTACTCAAAAAAGTCGCCAACTCTTATCCGGGGATCTTTGGTATTTCCGTACAAGCCGGCGTATTCGAACGCGGACTGGGGAAAGGACGTACCGTTGACATCGATATCAGCGGAGAGTCGATAGAAGAGATCGCAAGTACCGGCGGAGAACTCTTTGGGATCGTGCAGAAAACGATCAAAGGTGCCCAGATCAAACCTGAGCCGTCTATAGAACTGCTCTTTCCTGAAGTCAAGATCATCCCTGAGCGCGAACGGCTCAATGCGGTGGGACTTGACGCAAGAGCCCTGGGCATCATCGCTGACGTACTGATGGATGGACGAAAGATCTCTGAGTTCAAGATGGACGGAAAGAAAAAGATCGACCTGATCCTCAAAGCAGACCAAAAGGACATCAACAGTCCTGAAGACCTCTATCATGCTCTTGTGGCAACACCTACAGGCGATCTGGTTACCTTTGACTCACTCTCTTCACTTGAGAGAAGTACCAGCATCAGTGTCATCCGTCACCTGGGCGGAAAACGTACAATTACCCTGCAGGTCACACCGCCCAAAAACCTCACTGTCCAAGAAGCGATTGAGATCATCGAAGAAAAAGTCCTTCCGCAGGTTAAGAACCCAAACCTAAAGATCGAGCTTACCGGTACTGCAGACAGGCTTTTGGAGACGATCTCAAGTATGAAATGGAACCTTACTCTGGCCGTTGTCATCACCTATCTTCTCATGGCAGCACTCTTTGGGAACTTTTTCTATCCTTTGATCATCATGGTCACTCTGCCTCTTGCGGCTGCAGGAGGATTTATAGGGCTTGCACTGACTAACACGTTTATCGCTGCGCAGGCACTTGACATCTTGACTATGCTGGGATTTATCATCCTTATCGGGATCGTGGTCAACAATGCCATCTTGATCGTACATCAGAGTCTTAATCTGGTGCGTAACCATGCTATGGAACATAAAGAAGCCATTATCGAAGCCACACACTCGCGACTGCGACCGATATTCATGAGTACACTTACTTCTTTGTTCGGTATGCTGCCTCTCATACTGGCACCGGGACCGGGTTCAGAGTTTTACAGAGGATTGGGTTCTGTTATCACCGGGGGATTGGCTTTTTCTACCCTATTTACCCTGTTTGTGATCCCTGCACTTTTACTCTTTGCTATCAAGATGGAAACACCATCCAAGGCTACAAACAATAAAAGCGAGGAGCTATAAATGAGAAAATTCCTCTTATTGTCTTTGTCTGTCTTACCCCTCTGGGCCCTTGACATCAATGAAGCGATAGACAGAGCTATGCAGAACAATCCAAGTCTGAAAGAAAAAGAGCTTCTTTTCAAAGCATCCAAAGAAGAGACAACCCTTGCCCGTTCAGGCTTCAAACCGACGCTGGATCTTTCCTACAACTACAGTAAGTTCTCCCAAAAAAGTTTTGTAGGCGCAAACAGCGCTTCCTCTGCAGATGCTACTCTTGGATATAACCTTTTTAACGGTTTTGCAGACAAGTACGGTCTCAAAAGCAGTGAAGAAACGCAAAAGGCTACCCGCTTCACACACGATGCCGCCAAGGCAGACTTGAGACTTCAGGTCTACCTTGCCTATATCGACTACCTGCGATCTGCGCAGCAGATCGTCGTAGCTCAGGATACAATAAAACTTTTGCAGCAGCAATTGAGTGATGCCAAAAACTTTTACGAACAAGGTCTCTTCGCCAAAAATGACTACCTTCAAGTCGATGTCGAACTTTCAGCAGCCGAACAGGCGCTTCTGAGTTCAAAACGAAATGTAAAGATAGCCTTTTACAGGCTTAAACGTCTCCTCGGCTCTGCTCTTAGCGAAGATGAAACCATAGAAGAGATCTCCAGAGAGCAAAAAGAGCTGCTGATCCCCAGACTTAAAGCCAAAATGCTGGAAAACAGAAGTGAACTCAAGCTCCTTGATGCGCAAAAACGCGGTCTGCACTACGCCTATGAAGCGGCCGCTTCGAACTATTATCCCAAGGTCGATGCCGAGGCAAAATACCAGGTCGCCGGAGAAGATCCTCTTCCTGACGGAGGCGTTACCTTTCAGGTCCATAAACAGAGTACCGTTGCTGTAAATCTCTCCTGGAACCTTTACCAAGGCGGAGCGGATGAAGCACGACGTGCCTCTTTGTTGTATCAAGAGAGTGCCGGCAATGAGCGTTTAAACGCGCTCTATCTTGAACTGGACTTTCAGCTTGAACAGGCAGTTGAGTCTTATGAACTTGCGAAAAGTCAGATAAAAGTCGCCGAGAAAGCACTCGAACAGGCAAAAGAAAACTTCCGCATAACCAAGGACCAATATGATGCCAACATTGCCAATACAACGCTTATGCTGGATGCACAACGCTTTTTAGCCCGCGCACAGGTCGATCATTATGAAGCCTACTTTGCCTTATATGATGCGATGGGAGAGATAGAAAGAGTCACGGAAGAAGAGATCTTTTAAGAAGTGTTTTAACAGAGTCAAAATGCTCTGTTAAAATTTGATAGCGTCCAAAACCATGTTTGTACCGGCTTCGATACGAACGACACGATCTGCAATTTGAAGTAGTTTCGATCCTACTGGTCCTGCCGAGAGCTGATTTTCAAGTCTAAGTGGAACCGCTTCGGCATAACGAAGATATTCGTAAGGTATTGGCTGTCCTACACGGACTTTTGTCTGCCAACCGTGAGGAAGCTCGCCCCCGCGTCTGAGCTTTTTAGCCAGTCCCGGAGGTAAAGTTCTGTAATACTCAGAGACTCTGCCCTGATCCCTGCTGGAAAAATTATGCTTAGCATGCTTTTCTTTTTTATGTTTTTTTTGTTTATGCTCTTTTTTGCCGGCATGTTCAGGTTTGCCTGCATAGACCGTTCCCGTACATAAGAGTACCGCTAAAATAGATGACGTTACTATCTTCATATATTACTCCTGTAAAAATTAATATGCATTATAACATGACTCCAGAAATCATAAACAAACATAAAGCAATCCCACCGCTTAAGAGGGCGTAAGGAAGCTGTGTCCTTACATGGGATATATGGTCACAATCAGCTGCCATGGACGAGATGATCGTCGTATCCGAGATCGGAGAACAGTGGTCTCCAAAGACCCCCCCTGAGATGACTGCTGCAATGGCAAGCGAAAGATCGGCATCAAGTATAGCCGCCATAGGCAAGGCTATAGGTATCATGATACTGAATGTCCCCCAGGAAGTCCCCGTTGAAAATGAGATCATTGAAGAGATCAAAAAGACAAGCGCTGCCAGATAGACGGGGTTCAACAAGCCATCGACCAAGGAAGCAAGATAAGGGCCGGTCTGAAGCTCCACAGTAACCTCGCCCAAGGCGAAGGCAAGAAGCAGGATCAAGCCTATCCCTGTCATATCACCTGCACCGATCTTCAACTCTTTAAAATAGGTCTTATACGACATAACACCTTTAAAACGGTAATACAAGGCGATAAACACAAGTGTTAAAAAGACCGAATAAAATATCGCCGAAGAACCGCTTCCCTCCAAAATATTGCCGTTACCGCTGAGATATAAAAACAAGGGAACACTCAAGAGCATCACAGCCACCGGATAAAACATCGCTTTTATGCTCACCCTGTTTTCTATCATCTCAAGAAAACATTCTTCCTCTTCAGCTGCTTTTACCTCTTCTTCCGCTTTTTTCATCGGTCCAAAGTCTTTGTTTGTATAGATAACGACAAAAAGAACTGCCATCGTCGCAAGTGCGTAAAAGTTCAATGGAATAGCAGACACCAGCAAAGAGAGCTTATTGCCCTCGATCACCCCCTCTGCGATCTGTACACCGATAAGTCCCAAAAGAAGTGCGCCCCATCCGTTAAAAGGAAAGAGCGAACAGACGGGAGAGGATGTACAGTCACACAGGTAGGCCAGCTTCTCTTTGGATATCTTATATTTTCGTGCCAGCGGTTTTGTCAGTGTCCCGACCACCAAGGCGGTGATAGAGGATTCCAAAAAGATCAGGATACCGATGAAGTAACCCATTAGAAGTGTACTTCGTTTACTGTTGATGCGCTTTTTGCTCACATACACAATAAAACTTTCTATCCCGCCCGAGACGGTAATAAGACGGATGATGGAACCGACCATGATAACAAACAGCAAGGTCTTGATCTTCCAATCCTCACTCATCTGTGCCAAAAGCCTCTCTACTGTTCCCGGCACAAGCTGACTTAGACTTCCGCCCAAAAGTATCAGTTCACCCAGGACGATGCCACTGAGTAAAGAGATAAAGACCTGACGGGTGAGCAGTGCCATGATAATGGCAAGAATAGGGGGTAGAACAGAAAGCGGGGATAAGGCGTCTATCTTAGAGCTCCATTACGTAGCGCGTGATACCCATACGGCCAAAAGATTCTAGATAATAGTCGCTTTTTTTGACTTCTTTTGCGACAAAGCCCATCTTTTCGTAAGCAAGCTGTGTCTCGATCGAACCGATCTCGATGTTTGTCTGAGCTTTTCTAAACCCTTTGAGACGGGCATTCAAAAGGACTTTCTTTACCAGTTCCTTGACAACTCCAAGACCTCTAAACTCTTCTTTGGTGATCATAAAGTCAAGAATTAATGTGTTTTTCTCCACCTCAGGTTCGCAAAGCAGGTACGAAGCGATACGCTCTTTATAGTCGCCTTGACATCCCATACTTGTCAAGGCCTCACTCATAGTGTCCCAAGAGAGTTTCCGTCCGTCATAACCGCACAGTGTCCCAGCCACTTGACCATCGACCTCGGCAATGAGAAAGTTGCTGTAATGACAAAATGTCTTGATGTCATTGACGATCAACATCTCCAGCATCTTGCTCATGTCCCCTCCTGCCGGAGAAAAGATCAGGTCAAAGACACCCTGTTTCTTGCCCGCACGTGATGATTCTAAAATAGCCCAAGCGATAAATGCTGCATCATCTGCCGTCGCTGCACGAATTTTCATAAAAACCTCTTATCTAATACCTAAGTGAAAAAGACATATATTTAAATTACGTTTATGGTATTATAGTTATCTTTAAATCAAACTAAGTTATTACCATTATGATCAAAAATATTTCATTACTTCTTTTAGCTTTTAGCCTTCATGCCAGCATTCCAATTCCGCCGCAGACACAACAGCTTCTCGTCGTCTCCAGTGACGGGTTTACTAGCAACACAGCCACACTACAAGCCTATGAGAGAAAAGAGCGTGCCTGGGTCAAAGTCTTTAAGCCGGTCAAAGTCAACCTCGGAAGAAACGGTTTAGCCTGGGGAGAGGGTCTTATGGAGTTTGAACATCTTGCCGAAGAACCCCTGAAATATGAAGGTGACGGCAAGTCTCCGGCCGGCCTGTTCACCCTGGACCTGTTCTTCGGCTATGAAAAAGAGGACTTTGTATTTCCCTACCTGCAGGTAGATGAAGACACACTCTGCATTGATGATCCACATTCGAAAGAATATAACCGTATCATTCAGGAGAAAGACCATCATAGATTTAAGAGTTTTGAGTTTATGAAAAGAGAAGACAGACTATATCATCTGGGTATTGCAGTCGGGCATAACACAGAACGCTTGCCCCAAAGAGGTTCCTGCATCTTCATCCATATTCAAAAATATACTGAAGCTGCTTCAGCGGCAGACCTTTCATCCATTAAACGAAAGACCCTGCCGACTGCCGGTTGTACTTCAATGCATGAGGAACGGCTGCTCGAGATCATGCAATGGCTACAAAAGAACAAGCACCCACTTTTGCTTCAACTTCCCGCTATTTATCTGAAAGAGGATTTCAGATGATCCTTATTTGTGGCATAAAGCTTCCGCCTGAAAAAGTCTGCTTCCTACATAAGGCTTGATACGCGCATGCCATTCAATATAACGCATGGACTCGCGTCCGCATGAGGCAGCTGCCGACTTGTCATAGGACTTCATCTGTCGGATTGCATCGCTAAGTGCACAAGCATCCTTTTTATTTTCCAAGACTTTGATCATCCAGTAGTTGATTGCCGTGATATCATTCAAACACGCTGTCTTTGTCTGATCCGAAAGCGAAGTATTAACATCTGAAATCACATCTTCTGTGTTTTCTCTTAAGCGATAAAGCTCCTCTTTCAAACTGACTAGAGTTTGCTGATAATACTCAAGTTCTGTCGGCTTTTTTTCAGATATTTTGATTGCTTGCTCCGGCTCTTCTATCTTGACGGGGACAACTGTTGCTGCCGGTATTAAGACCTCAGGCACGACTGCTTTTGAGACTGGTTCGACAATACTCTTAGGCAACTCTTCCACAGTGGCCGCTGCCTCTTTCAGCGTGGTTTTTTTTACTTCTTCTACCGCTCTTGTCTGTTTAGCCTGCAGAAGGTTTGCCTTCGCAATAGCCTCGTTCACAGCTTGCTGCTTGCTATGCTCAGCTATGCTTTTACGGATCTCGTCATCCAAGACAAACCCCGCTTCTTCTATCTGAGCAAGACTTTTCATGTCACCTGCTTGATAGAGTTTTTTGATATCGACCTCCAACTGCATCATGATGACTTCATTTTGATCGCTTAAACGGCGAAGTTCTCTCGCATATGACTTGATCATCTGCTTGTCTATCTTTGACTCTGGGTCTTCTTTGGCTTTATCCAGGGCAAAACCCTTTTGCAAACTTGTATTGGCATCCAGACAGAATGATTCCAGGAGTTCCGGTTTGTCCTGATAGATCTTCAGATGTTTGATCTTGAGATATCTTTGCATACTTTCATACACTTCATCTCCGGCAGAATTAAAAGTATCTGGAAATTCCGATGCGAATACGAGAAGAGACATTAAAAAAAACAGTGCGATGGATCGCATTAAACCCCTTTGCTAAGTTATTATAGTTTTTTGAAGGCATTCGAAGTGACTTGATCTCAAGACACTTCGCAAGCAAAAAGCTTTACTGTGCCTAAGACTGAAATTCATCCAGACGAAGTTCCAACTCATGCGAATGCTCGACGATCATATGTACCGTCTTGTCAACGTCATGAATGATCTGTTCACTTTGTGTCGAAAGCTGTGTGACATTATCCATGTTATCTATCAAAGTCTTTGTCCGGTTAGCGATTGTTGTTGCAAGTTTTGCCGCACTTTGAGCATACGAGGTCGTTTGCTCCATAGAAGACTTCGTCGAACTTGTCTGACCTTCCAGTTCGGTGCTGATATTGCTAATATCAGACATCTGTTCGGCACTTTGTTTCATCTCATCGCTGGCATCTGAAATAGACTGCACGACGACATTGATCGTCGCATTGATCTCGGCCAAAGACTTTTGCGTCCTCTCGGCAAGCTTTCTTACCTCATCGGCGACAACGGCAAATCCACGGCCATGCTCACCCGCACGTGCCGCTTCAATAGCAGCGTTCAATGCTAGAAGATTCGTCTGATCAGCAATATCATTGATTACCGTCAACACGTCTTTGATCTGGTTGGCATCATCATTAAGCTGCATAAGCTTGTCAGAAAAATCGACCTGCTTCACACTCGCATCATTCACATAGTCTGAAATATGAGAGAGCTTATCCATCATCTCTTCAAGCTCAACCGCTGTACGCGTAAGGTCATCTGCTGTCTTAATCGCCGCATCTTCACTCTCATCCAAAGAGGCACTTATCTCCAGGACAAGTACATTGGAGTTTTTAGTCAATGCATGCTGATCTTCTATATGCGAAGTAATCTTGGACGAGAGTTTGCCAAGTTCTTCCGCAGAACTCACCGAAGCCGAGACTGTCTTCTTTGCTATATTGACGACTTCTTGTATACGATTGATGAACTGATCAACATAATTACTGGCTGTTGCCATCTCTGATGTCCCCGGAAAATCAAGACGTTTTTTCAAGTTTCCATCACCCTGCGCAAGTTCTCTGGCAACATTAATAAGGTTTTCAACAGGTGCGACAATACGGCGTTCTATGATCTTGCCCATCGCAGCCAATAACAATGCAATCACAAGTCCGCAGATGATCATCCAAAATAGAAAATTATTCCTCAGGTCTGCAAGATAATCTGCTTTATTCACACCCGGTACTATCCACATGTCCCACGCATCTATATAGCGGTACCCTGCGATCTTTTCCTGGCCTGTGGTCGCGGAGACATATTCATGCGTTCCCCCATTTTTGTCATTGATGATATGCTCTGCATACGCTTTTCCGGCAAGACTTTTACCCTGTTTGCTCGGATGTGTTATCAAAGTACCCTTAGAGTCGATCAAATAGACATATCCGCTTTTGCCGATCTTCATCTCATTCAAGTAACGCGCGAAAGCTTCTTTTTTATATGCCTCAGAATCATTCGATGCGATATATCTCACACTTTTTTGCAAGGTAGAAGAAAGATCGGAAATATCATGGACCATAATCTTTTTTATCTCGTAAGAAGCTATAAAATAGGCGAAGATAACCCCGCTCGCAATACTTATCAAAGAGACCACAAGATATAAAATCAACTTTGCTTTAATGGTGCTAAAATTCATGTTCTGCCTTCTACAAGGTTTTCTTGAGTGGGATTATTAAAAATGAGTCCTATGCTAACACGCTTTATCTAAAATGCCCATTAACGTTTTATTTTTAGAATATGAATCTGTCGTATAACAGAGTAAAAAATGTTACGATGTTCTGCACAAAGCCTGCAGAACCGTCTCTCTTCGCGTAGTATCAAGCTTCTTGCATCCTGCCGTAAACGCAGCCCCTTCACCGACGAGATGACACTGCCCTTTTGCCCGAGTAATCGCCGTGTATAAAAGCTTCGTATTGTGCATGATGAAATGTGAAAATGTTATCGGGATCACAACACTTTCATACTCCATACCCTGAACCTTATGAATGGTCAATGCATACGAAAGGGACAGATAGCTTTTAAGCTGATCGAAATCATACTGCACAACGACGTCCTCATTGGGGTAAAAGACAAAGAGAGTCTCTTCATCCGTATCGATCTTAAAGACCAGACCGACCATACCGTTGAAGACCCTTCTTTCAAAGCTGTCCTCGCCGTTCTTGAACCCTTCCGGTGTAAAACAGGGCATGTTCTCATTTTTAATATGAACGACCTTGTCCATCAGGCGGTATTCGTATTTTCCCGCCTTGACAGAGTTTTTTGACGAAGGGTTAAAGTACTGTTGCAAAACGGTATTCAGGTTCTCACTTCCCAATGTCCCGCCCTTCATCGGAGTGATCACCTGAAAAGCATTCAGGTATCCCAGAATGTTTTTCTCTTTGAGCAAGGCCCGCGAGTTCGGTATCTCTGCTACGGCCAAGTGCATCATGGATGCCATCACCTGTTGGGAATTCTCTTCTCTTAGCGTCTGAAGTTCGCTCTGGGACAGACTGTTTTTCAGTTGGTAGTAGTTGTCTACGCTTACCTCTGTAAAGTGAAAATCGTCATACTCCGCATAGAACTCGGGTACTTGTCCCTGACGTATGGTGTTTGCCACCAAGGCAATAGCCTGCTTCTCATTTTGTCTGTAGAGTTTCGTCAGCTTGACCATAGGCGCCAACTCCAAAGATATCATATCAGAAAGAACATTTCCCGCACCGATTGGAGGCAGCTGCCCATCATCTCCAACTATAATAAAAATAGCCTCATCGTCGACCATCTTTATCAGCTGGAAGAAAAGCATAGAGTTAACCATGGAAGCTTCATCAAGCAAGATCACCTTAAACGGCATTTCACCTTTCTCTTCATAACGAACGATCAGACTCTGTATCGTCGAACTCTGATAACCGGTCGTCTCTGCAATACGCTGCGATGCGATACCGCTGAGGGCAGTACACATAATGAAGTTTTCACCGACTTTTTCTCTTAAAAGGTCCAGTATAAGACGTGCAGAAGTCGATTTACCTGTTCCTGCATATCCCACCAAAAGCAGGATGGATGAACCGGCATTGAGTATCTCTACCGCCTTGCGCTGTTCGTCAGAAAGCTGAAAACCGGCCTTCTCTTCACGCTGAGCAATAAAACCGTCCAGATCTTTTTTGATCTGTCCAAAATCCTGCTTGCACTTCTTTTTTATAAACGAAAGTATCTGTTCTTCTGCGTAATAATAGATATCGGGTGCAAGAAGATTTCCGAAACGATGCAAGTGACTGTCGTTGACCATCTCAAGTATCGTCTTCTCATAAAGAGCGTGACGGTTGAACAGGCCAAGTTCTTCATCCAAACGTGCATATAAGAGCTGTTCTTGTATGCAGGAATTTCCCTGCATATCGCACAGTTCTCGGATAAGATAGTTAACCGCCGAGTGCAGACGGTTCCCATCCAGATCACCCACGCCCATCTTCCTGGCAATCTCATCTGCACGTCTAAAGCCAATACCTTTGATATGCGTCAGAACATAAGGGTTTTTCTTGATCTTCTCAGCCGGGTTTACGACATCTTTTAACTGGGTCGCTATCAGATGGATCATCGCAGAACTGACATCATAAGGAGCAAGGAATTCACCCAGTTCACGAATGGAGCGAAACTGCTTCCAGCTTTTTTGGATACGCTCGAGTTTCTTCTCTTTGACACCTTTGAACTCCAGAAGCTTCTCGATATCATTGTCAAGGACCTCCACCAGCCCTTCTTCGCCAAACTTCTCGATAAGATCAGCCGTAAGTTTTTTGGTAAAACCTTTTACCACACGGTTCAAAAAGAAAAAAAGTTCGGATTGGTTGACTCTGACGGAGGTACATTTGAAAGTAGAACCGTGCTTCTTATGCTCTACCATCTCCCCTTCAAGGGTAACAGCAGCCCCCTTGAGGCTCTCTATCGGCGCTTCGACATACTCGCCTGAGATCTTCGTCTTATCGCTCAAAACGGCGATAAAAAAGCTCTCATTCTCATAGATAATAGTGTCGATTTGACCGATAAGCTTTGTGGGAGTAATCATAGAAGAAATTGTACTATAACATCCTTGCAAAAAAGGATGTTATGACAAAGAGGAATTAATTTGAGCTGACGCGGATATTCCGTTCAGGTTCTTGTTCTTTGTAAAGCTCTGCACATCCTTTGGAAAGCTCGCGGATCTGCAGGATATAGTTCGCACGTTCCGTCACTGAGATCGCTTTACGTGCATCAAGAACATTAAAGGTATTTGAAGCTGCCATACAGAGATCATAGGCAGGAAGCGGAAGACCTGCCTCCAAAGCCCGCTGGCACTCTTTTGCTTTTGCATCAAAATCTGCAAACAACATCGCTGTATCCGCGACTTCAAAATTGTATTTTGAGAACTCTATTTCGCTCTCTTTGTGGATGTCTCTGTAGTAGGTCTTGCCGTATTCGTTCTCGTTCCAGACGATATCAAAGACAGAATCAACACCCTGAAGGTACATCGCAAGGCGTTCCGTACCGTAGGTGATCTCTACCGCGACAGGATCACAGGCAATACCGCCGACCTGCTGAAAGTAGGTAAACTGCGTGACTTCCATCCCGTTTAGCCAGACCTCCCAGCCCAGCCCCCATGCGCCCAGTGTCGGAGATTCCCAGTTGTCTTCTACAAAACGGATATCATGTTCTTTAAGATCAAGACCCAGATACTCAAGGCTCTTAAGGTAAAGCTCCTGGATATTGTCCGGACTCGGTTTGATCAGGGCCTGAAACTGATAATACGACCCCAAACGGTTCGGGTTTTCGCCGTAACGTCCGTCTGTCGGACGGCGTGACGGTGCCACATAGGCCACTGACCATGGCTTGGAGTCAAGTGAACGCAAGAAAGTCGCCGGGTGAAAGGTTCCTGCACCTGCGGGAATATCGTAAGGCTGTACGATATTACACCCCTGCTCTTTCCAGAACATCTGAAGTTTTAAAAGTAAATCACTAAAGGTAATCATCATATCTCCATCATTAATTGCGCGCATTATACAAAATATATAGTATAAGACGGCTTATACAAAAGATGCTATAATTTTTCAAACATCAAAGCCATTACCCGGAAACAAAATGAATAACAAACTATTGATCATATGGAGCACAGAAGAGAAGGAAGTCGCTAAAAAGATGGTCCTGCTCTACTCCAGTGTCATCCTTCCCCGCTCCTATTGGGACGAGGCCATTCTAATGGTCTGGGGACCTTCGGCAAGATTGCTAAGTCAGGACAAAGAACTTCAGCAGAAGATAAAAGAGATAGCCCAGAGCGGTGTTAAGATCCAAGCCTGTGTCGTGTGCACGGATGACTATGGTGTATCCGAAGAACTTAAAAATATAGGCGTTGAATTGACACACACCGGGGAGATGCTGACTCAGGCCTTGCAAAGTGACTGGAAAGTGATCACCTTTTAGAACGTTAACAGCTGCTATAGCCTTTTTACATAAAAGATATCACTATATTACCGGAGGGTTTAGGCATTTGCCTAAACCTTTTACTCGACAATAGACTCGACTTTACCAGATTTTCTATCATCCATCGATATCTCAGGACGGGAAGGCTGGTTATTGCCTGCCTCATCCTCACTAATAACATACAGAGGGTTGCCTTCAAAATGTGCTCTGTTGGCATCATCATAAGGTAGATCCCAGACAATACACTCTTCTGTCGGACAAGCAGCCTGACAAGCAGGACTAGGGTTATCGCCTATACACTCTGTACATGTCGCCGGATTGACATAGTAAATGTCCTCACCTGTCGGATTGTCATCCGCATCCACAATTGAACTCGTAGGACATTCATCCAAACAAGCGTCACACGAAATACACAAGTCAGTAATACGAACTGCCATTTTTAATCCTTTTGGTTTAATTTAACAGTCAGATTATCCGTAACTTTATTTAAATCACAATAAATTAAAAAACCTTATTAAAACCTTTTATCTTACCTTGAACTGGATAAAGAGTTTAGCAAAGTCCGTGCGTATAAACTCTCTAAACAATTTGAGAAATGCCCACAACAGAAACAAGGGCAAGAGTACCGATTGTACGATAAAGACCGTGATCAATGTTAATATATAGTCTATGGCATGATTAAACTTGTTCTGCAAGGTATCGAGCAGATGCTCAAACCGCTTCTGCAGAGAGTCAAGCTGCTTTTTAAGATCCAAAGACGCGATCGTATCATCAAAATACTTCTGTGCTTTTTGCATAAACGTACGCTGGTGGTATTCATGTACTTTTATCTGTCGGCGCTGATTGTTCTGGACATCACTGATGATCCCCTTTATCTCTTGATTTGAAAAGATCAGGGCCGTTTTGGCCTCTTCGTATCTTGGTTCAAGCGCGTAGGTATAGATACCTTCATTCAGCAGTACGATCAAGGGAACAGCAAAGCGTAAAAAAGAGATGATGACAAATGACTTGAATATAAAGTTGAAACTGTGTGCATGCCAAAGCTTAGATATCCACAACATCGCTAACAAAAAAAGCGCACTGATCCCTAGTAAAAGCTGTACCGGGCCCGTCTGTCCGAGTCTCAACATGATTTCCTGAACGCCCAAAGAAACGGAACTCAAAAGCATCACCCAGGAAAAACGTTCCACCATATCATTCATGGGATCGACTATCTGCCCTACGGCAAAGTTCACACCGACACCTGCCGGTGTAGCATAGACTTCCGTTCCCTGAACAACGGATATCACTCCGTTAAGACCCCGGGCTATAGCGAACACAGTGATGGAACGGCTAAACGCTTTGTCCAACTGCTCTGTACTGACCTGATCGACCACCTTGATAGAAGAGACCAAGACAAGTGCAATCAGAAAGATTGAAAGGATTATTTTTTTATACATGGCTTAATTATAGCAGTTTTAAAATAGCTTTGAGCAAAGGTCTAATCACCGCAAAAGTTTCCGTCGCAGGCAGGCACTACACCCGAATCACTTCCGCTGGAGATCAGGAACTTGACAAGATGACGGCGGCGGTTTTTATAGTATGAGCTCTTCAAGAGCTTTATTGCCTTTTCATTTTCGGCATGAAGGCCATAGATCTTTTTGTCCCCCTTTTCAAACAGCCGTTCCCACTCTTTTTTCTTAAGCATTGCTGCGCCTTTGTAAGGGTTTCCATGACATTGTTTGCACAGCTTCAAATAGGTCTTTATACCATGTTCAGAGTAGTTCTGACGGGCGTGCAAAGAAGCAGTGAAAATCATTAGAAGTACAACATAAGAAGAGAACTTGAAACACATCATGAGGCCTTTACACAGTATAATAAAATATTATTATACATCAAACCCGAAAAAAAAGTTTCTTTATCCCGCGCAATCAGTATTCCTGCCTTTGTTTTGATTTAAAGATGTTCTTTAAGATTTGCATGAATCTTAACAATAAATTAACAGTGATTAGTTAAGATACATATAATATTAGGAGTATCTATGTATGATAAGTTACATATTCTCATGGTTGAAGATGACCCTGTTCTCGCTGAGTTGCTATGCGACTATCTCGCCAATTGCAACATTTCCGTTGTCGTAAACAATGATCCTACCACGGTAATGGGACAACTTGAAAAAAAAAGTTTTGATCTCATCATGCTTGATCTTTCCCTGCCTAAGATGGATGGTCTTTTTTTATGTGAACAGATCTCTAATTCTTATGATATGCCCATCATCATCTCTTCTGCTCGGGGTGAAGTCAGCGATAAGGTCCTGGGCTTTGAAAAAGGTGCCGATGATTATCTTCCAAAACCCTATGATCCGCGTGAACTTGTAGCGCGTATTCAAGCCATGCTCAGACGTAAAAAAAGTTCTTCGTCCACTGCGGAAGAGGAGAACTTCGATGACTTTGACATCGACACAGCAAAGATGGTCATCTCACATTTAGGTGAACCTCTTGAATTAACCGTTGCCGAATATGGCGTTTTATCTCTTTTTTTACGACAAAGAGGGATCGTACTCAATAGAGGTGCCATTTTGGATGGGGTCGAAGGTCTAAACTGGGAAAGCGATGAGCGCAGTATCGATGTGATCATCAGCCGTTTGCGATCCAAACTCAATGACACGCCGCGTTCACCCAAATACATCGAATCGGTACGCGGTATCGGTTACCGGATGAAGCTGTGAGACATCATTCCATCCTTATAAAGATAAGTCTCTTTTTTATTATCGCGCTTATTGCGATGACTGCTCTGTTTAAAGTCATGTATGATCATGAGTTTACATCGGTTCGTGAGAACCTGCGTGTTCATTATCATCATGTGGCGATGTCTGTGATGCGATGGCGTTTTGGCGGAGAGAGCAAAGAGCAGCTGCTGCATGCTCTGAAAAAAGACCATATTGAGATCATCTCAGACCCTGAACTGTACGAAGATATTATCACTGAGGAAAAATTTGACACCGTGTATTGTGCAAAAGGAGAGTTTGATCTCTATGAGAAAGACGGTTTTCGCTATATTATTGCACCCAGCAGTGTTGGTGAGATGATCTTTAAGGACCTCAAAAGTGAGCCTGTCGACGTATATTACGTATGGTGGTTATATTGGGGCTTTGTTATCGTACTCTTTGCCCTGTTTCTCTCTATTGCCATCAGTATCTACCCGCTCAAACACCTTCAGACACAGATCCGCCGTTTTGGTGAAGGGGAGATGGACCTTGACCTTGCCTCTGACCGAAAGGATGAGATCGCCGAAGTCTCAAATGAGTTCGACAAGGCCGTAAACAAGATACAAGCGATGATGAATTCCAGAGCAATCTTCTTGCGCAATATCACCCATGAACTTAAAACACCGGTGACCAAAGGTCAACTCTCTTTGGAATTTCTAGAACCTTCTCGGACCAAAGAGATACTCAGTGATGTCTTTGTCCGTCTAAACCTCTTGATGCGGGAGTTTTTGCAGATCGAAAATGTCACATCCTGCGACTGCCATGTCGATAAAAAGAACTATCACCTTATTGATATCCTGGACAATGCCGTTGACCTGCTCTTTTTGGAACCCGAAAGCATAGAGCACAATCTTTCGGATCAAAGCATTGAAGCTGATTTCGATCTGATGAGTATTGTCTTTAAAAACCTCATCGATAACGGGATAAAATATTCCAAAGACGGAAAAGTGTTTTTGCAGATGCAAAACAACCGATTGGCATTTTGCAGTCACGGTGAAGAGATGAAACACCCATTAGCGTACTATGTACAGCCTTTTACAAAATGTGACATGAACATGGAAGACAGTTTTGGCCTTGGTCTGTATATCATCTACTATATTCTTATCAAGCACGGTTTTTCTTTCTCCTATGAGTATAAAGATGGTCTCAACTCTTTTATTATCCAGATGTAAGCACAGTCTCCGCGCTATTAACATTCTATTAACATAGAGTTAATTCCCTATTCACAGCACTTTCTTATAATTTTAAAAAGCTATCTCAAGCAAACCCAAAAGGAATCCTATGAAAGTACTGTTTTACATGATCTCTCTGCTGCTGGTGCAGACCTTATCCGCCAATGAGTCATTTGCTCCAAGCAGTGAATGTAAGAGCTGTCACCCCAATATCTATAAAGAGTTCCAATCGTCTATGCACGAAAATGCGACGATACACAAGGACCCTATCCATGCAGCCGTATGGAACAAGCATCCGCTTAATACCAAAAAGCAAAAATATACGTGCGCAAAGTGCCATACGCCTGCGGCAGATAATCTTGAAGCCATGCTTGGAAAAGGGACAAATGGGCTTCCTGACATCAATAACGAAACACATAATCAAGCCGTATCCTGTGCCTATTGCCATCGTATAGAGTCAATCAAGCCGGGGAAACAGTCCAATACCAATATTATCTCTAAGCAGGAAAAACACTATTTTGGCAACATCAAAGATGCGATAACGTCAAAGTACCATTCAACCTCATCTGAAAATGTCAATTTCAATAACGGTAATGCCTGCGTAGGGTGTCACTCGCACAAGCAGAACAAGGCGGAGTTGAATGTCTGTTCAACGAACCTCGACAACGAGATGGACGGAGCAAACTGTGTCTCTTGCCATATGCCAAAGGTAGCAGGCTCTGTCTCTACGGAGCGTGAAACAAAACAACACGCCTTTCACGGTTTTCCAGGAACACATACACATCAGGATATGCTGGCAAAGTATATCGATCTGGAACTGCTGAAAAATATCGATAATTTTGAGGTATCAGTGAACAATAAAAGTTCTCATGCACTGCTTCTGCATCCATTGCGCGTTGGACAGTTGCGTGTGACTCTGGAGAGAGACGGTAAAAAAGAGAAGCTGAAAACCGAAGTCTTTGTTCGCGTTATCGGTAAAGATGGAAAACCGACACCACCATGGATCGCAGATACCGTCATCAAAGACACGATGATCAAGGACAATGAAAAACGTGTCGTCCGTTATGACACAGCACTCAAAAAAGGAGACAAGGTGCACATGACCTTAGGCTACTTCCTTGTAAAACCGAAGGCGGCTAAGAAGTTTGCTTTGGATAAAGACCCTGTAGCAAACAAGTTCTACACGCTAAAATCTGAAACGGTTACGATTCAATAAACTTCAATACAACTGCGGAGGGATCCGCAGTCTCCTTATGCTTCTTATTATAGAAAATAAAAAATATATTAAAAAATACACATTGTTATAAATATTTATACTTATTAACAATCCATTAACATATCACTAATCTTCTATTTATATTATTTTCTTATACTCTATCTTAGAAAGTCTGAAAGCTAACGGGGTCTTAAACGATACTTCTAGACTTAAGATTGAGGAATCAAAGGATATATAAATGAAAAAAACAATAATGCTATCTGCGATAGCGATGTTAAGCTGTTCATTGCTGCAAGCAGCTGAAATCAAGGTCGATGGGAAAGATGCAGGCAACGCAGAGCTGATGTTCAAAGCGATGCATGTTTTAGACGATAGAAACAATGGTTTTGCACCTTCAAACGGAACGGGTTATCTTGTAAAACTAAAGTATGAGACAGGCGATATTTTAACAGAGGGACTTAAAATAGGAGCGGGAACCTATATCAATGGAGATATGGGAGAGACGACATGGGATCAGAACAATGCCGCAGGCGGATGGAACAAACCGGCGTATGGGATGGTAACAGACGTGTCCGGTGAGTCCAAAGGTGTATTAGGCGAACTGTACCTTTCTTACACCCATCAATATTTTGATGCGAAACTGGGACGTCAGACTTTGGAGACGCCGCTTACTCAGATTCAGACATCCCTGACACCAAACTTTTATGAAGCCTATATGTTAGGAACAGAAGCGATAGATGGTCTTCGTCTGACTGCGGGACATATCACGAAAATGTCTTTTGGATCCCGTGCAATGGCTGATGCAGGTATTATTGGTGAAGGTACAGGTACAGCGGGTGTCGGTTTTGGTGCTGGCAGATTTGAACAACTTGGCGGTCCTATCCAGCAAGCAAAGTTTTACAATATAGGTGTTGCGGCTGATAAAAAAGAGACGGATGGCCGCTCTGTTCTCGGTGCAACCTATACCGGAGTGAAAAACCTTAAAGTCGATCTTTGGATGTATCGTTCTGATGATATCGCCAATGACTATTATGCAGAGGTCAACTACGGCATGCCTGTCGCTGAGGGTATCAAGCTAGACATGAGTGCTCAGTACCTTGCACAAAAAGATACGGGAGATGCACTTGCCGGTGAAAGAGATTTCAACATGATGGGTGCAAAAGTAGCTTTAGGCAATAAAAAGATGGGTGCTTTTGCAGCCTATAACCAG
The DNA here is from genome assembly GCA_041562275.1 of Sulfurimonadaceae bacterium. Taxonomy (GTDB): domain Bacteria; phylum Campylobacterota; class Campylobacteria; order Campylobacterales; family Sulfurimonadaceae. The sequence continues at coordinate 23,864 of JBFEYG010000003.1, forward strand.
TCGGGAGATGCAGCGGGGACAGAAGGACAGTACTTCAATGCCTGGGGAGCTGATCCTGCATATACAAGCTCTATTTTCTCCCGTAACGCCTACCGTACGGATGTGAGCGCCTATAAAGTGGGTGCGCATTATGTCATCATGAAAGGGCTTAAGTTCATGATGAACTATGCAGACTACGGAAAATCAAAAACAACAATTTCCGGCAATAGAGCAGCTTTAGATGATGCGACGGAACTGGACACCATCTTGGTCTACAAACCGACCGAAGAGTGGATGTTTAAAATCTTCAATGCTTACAGAACCAGTGAATTCAATGGTTATTCTGCAACTGCGGGATCGCCAACAGAAAGAAGGATGAACCACACTCGTGTGATCGCATCCTATACATTCTAAACCTTGTGCAACGCTCAATACTCTCCTGAGTACAAGTAACATACAGGCCGGGCAACCGGCCGATTCTCCTAACTTGACTTTACAGGCTGTCTTTGTCAGCAGCCTGTTTTTTTTAATAATTTCCCTTCTTCAATGATGTTATACCCAGCAGTTTAATTTTATAAGAAAACTTTATGCAAAAAAAGGGTTCAATTAAGTATACACACTTTATAAAAAAGGATTTCAGATGCAAGCAAAAGAGTTAGAATTTTTTACAAAACAACTAGAAAGTGCAAAAGAACATATACTTGAAAATGTTGAACTGGCATCCAAAGAGTTAAACGAACTGCAGAGTCAGGAAAACAATGATGATATGGATTATGCATCGATGCGAAGCGACTCCATGATTGAACAGGTAGTCTCTGATCAGCAAAAAGCTGAGCTCAAAGACATTGAGCATGCTCTGCAACGCATCAAGGACGGAAATTACAATGTGTGCGAGATGTGTTCCGAAGAAATCGGTATCGCACGCCTTAAAGCCAAACCCTATGCCAAGTACTGTATGGCCTGTCGTCCCTTATATGAGAAATCGCATTAGAACCTGTTTTTATGCTCATGCATAAGTATCAATCTGTTATGATTCAGTCACTTATTTTTAAAGAGATGACATGAAAAACAACAACATCATACTAATGGGTTTTATGGGAGTAGGAAAAGGTTCCCTTGCCCGTGAACTGGCAAAGAAGACCAAGCGTATCGCTATCGACACCGACGACCTCATCGAGAGTATGGAAAACCGGAAAATAAAAAAGATCTTCGAGCAAGAAGGAGAGGCCTATTTCAGAGAGTGCGAAAAAAAGATATCGCGCTGGCTGAAAAAAAGCGTGAGTGATACCATCATCTCTATAGGGGGTGGATTTTATCAGGTCGGGAACCTCCAG
>JBFEYG010000004.1:0-23952 GCA_041562275.1 Sulfurimonadaceae bacterium
TGTGCCAAGAGTGAAGAGAAGACCTTCCTTCTGCAGGTAAAAAAAGGGCAGGAGAACTGGCTTTTAAAAAGCGACAAAGTCACACGGGTCTCGCCAAACCTTCATATCAAAAAAGCGATCCAGGCCTATGCCGACAAGGCGGGCTTGGAGATCCTCTTTTCAAACCTTGCACAAAAAGAGGCCCACCATAGAGAAAAAGAGTCTGCCCTAAAACCCATAGAGTTCTTTGCCAAAAGTTTTCCCGAGGCAAACGAGATATGGGTAGAAGTCGGGTTTGGATCGGGCGTTCACCTTATCCATCAGGCCAAACAAAACCCAGAAATACTGCATATCGGCATAGAGATACACAAGGCATCGATAGAACAGGTACTCAAGCAGATCGCCATAGAAGGACTTGATAACGTCATGGTCGTTGACTTTGACGCGCGTCTCTTCTTGGAGTTTGTACCCTCCAATCTGGTCGGACGTATCTTTGTACACTTCCCTGTTCCCTGGGATAAAAAACCGCACCGTCGTGTGATCTCACAAGCTTTCATCGCCGAATCGATTCGATGCCTTAAAGAAAAAGGCACTTTAGAGCTTAGGACAGACAGTGAAAACTATTTTGCCTATTCCCTTCAGACCTTTTTGCAGCTGAACCAAAGCGATTTTCAAGTACGCAAGAACCAAAACATAGGCATCATCAGCAAGTATGAGACACGCTGGCGAAAGATGGAAAAGAACATCTACGACATCACTCTGACAAACCATGAGATATCCGAGCCTATCGATAATGACTTTGACTTTGATCTTACAGGCGAGTGCAAGGCAGACCTATTAAAACTAAACGGTTCGACAGAAAGGTTTGAAGGCGGGTTTATTCATTTTGAGCGCCTGTACAAGACCAATGAAGGCAATTACCTTCTTCGTCTCTCTATGGGTTCCTTTGACAAACCTGAACACCTCTTTCTCATAATCAAAGAGGACGAAGCCCTCTATTTTCCTTCGCGCCCGATCGCCTCACTGACCAATTATAAATCCCATCTCAAACTAAAAGAGCTTTTATATGGATAAAGTAATCTCAGCCCAAGACCTTACGCTTTCTTATAACAACAACGAGACCATCATCAACCAGAGTAACTTTTCTATCAACTCAGGTGAGTTCGTCTTTATCACCGGAGCGAGCGGTAGCGGAAAATCCACGCTATTGAAGTCACTCTACGGTGCCTTGGAACCCAAACAGGGCGAGCTTATCGTCGGTGGTGTAAAGATGAACAGTATCAACAACAAAAAGCTCAACTTTCTGCGCCGCCATATCGGTATCGTATTTCAAGACTATAAACTGATCAAAGAGTGGACGGTAGAGAAGAACGTCATGCTGCCGCTGATCATCTCCGGATATGCTAAGGATGTCAGTGAGATTCAGGTACAAAAATTGCTTACTCATGTAAAGTTAAACCATCAGCTGGGCAAATACCCGCTGGAGCTCAGCGGGGGTGAACAGCAGCGTGTAGCGATGGCAAGAGCTTTGGCTCACAATCCGATCATCATCCTGGCCGATGAACCTACGGGTAACCTCGATGACTATTCGGCTCAGGTCATCTGGAACCTTTTGGAAGGGGCATGCACCCAGCTTAAGACCACGATCGTCGTCGTGACACACCATATCCCCGAGACGATGAAGATCGATTATAAACATCTGCATATTGAATATGGAAGTATCTATGAAGTCTCTTAAGAACCACTTTTCGCTTATCGCTGCACTCTTCACTATCCTGTTCACCCTGCAGGTCTATCAGATCCTTGAGCGCTCTATCTCTTCGTATGAAGAGACCTTACGCTCCAACTACGCGATGATCGTCATTGCAACGTCAGCTCTGGAGGAGTCGTCTCTGAAATCACGTTTTGACATCATACGATCCGTCGAAGAGATCAGCCCCGAGAAAGTCATCAAACGCCTTGAAAAAGAGATGGATAAGACCAGCCTGGGTCTCTTGCGCGCTTCTTTGCCGAAGTTTTACAGACTCTCACTTGAGCATTACCCGCAGCCTGAAGAGGTCGATATCCTGAGTTCTCAACTCGAGAATATGAAGCAGATCAAACGTGTAGAGAACTTTTCGCAGACCCACGATCAGATCTACAAGCTGCTCATCCTCTACAAGGGTGTGACGCAGATCTTTGCCTTTGCGATCTTTATCGTGACCCTGCTGCTTATCATAAAAGAGATGCGTATCTGGCAGTTTCAGCATGAGGAGAGAATGAATATCATGGCACTTTTCGGTGCACCTATCATGCTGCGTTCCGCCGTGCTTTTCAGACTTGCGATTATAGACGCTATCATCGCTGCGACGATGATACTTATTGTATTTTCACTCATCATCAAAAGCGGATGGGCTGAGCCCTACTTCAGCGACATCGGTATACATGTCGACCTTTTCAATTATGCCAAGGACAGTTTTTTACACTTCGGCCTCGCCCTTAGTCTCTCGATGATACTTGCCCTTTTACTTGTCATTAACCACAAAGAAGAGGTATGATGCGCATCCGACTCTTTCTTGTCCTCATCCTTCTAGCCTCTTTTGTCTATGCAAAGAGCAGTATTGATTCAAAGATACAGGACACCAGTAAAAAACTTAAAAAGTTCGATGCGACCTACAGCAATGTCCATAAAAACCTTGCATCTACGGCGAAGAATATCATCAAGCAGGAACGCACACTGCTGAGACAGCAAAAAAAACTGCAGGAGCTTCAACTCGAACTCAGTCTTAAAGAGCAGAAGTATCAAGAGAACTCCCAGGAGCTTCAACTTCTCAAGCAGACGCAAAAGCAGCTTCTGGACACCCAGGAGAAGCTGCGTCAAGACCTTGCCTTTATGCTGGCAAAAAACGTCTCCTTGTCGCTGATACTTGATGATGAAAAAGCCAAAAGTGATGAAGCCCTTATCACTGAAGAGGTCTTTGAATCGCTCAATCAGATCACCAAGGCCAATATCTCTGTCATACAGGGAAACTTTAGCTCTAATGCCCAAAAAGTCGAAGCCACTGAATCGAAGATAAATTCGCTTAAAAAAGCGATTGCCGAGATCGATGCCAAACATAAAGAAGTCCTTGCCATTACACAAAAAGAGAAAGAGACTCTTCAAAAACTCAAAGACAAAAAAGCGCAATACCGTGCTTCTGTCAAACAACTCCTTAAGCAGCAAAACAGCCTCAAAAACGAGCTTTCAAAACTCAATATCATCAAAGAAGATGAAAAAGCGAAACAACTAGCCCGAGAAAAAGAGAAAGCCCGTCTTGCTGCTATAGAGAAGCAGAAGCAGAAAAGTTCCCGCGCGCAGCCTACCGAAGACCTGCCTGAGGTCAAACTGCGCTCAGATGCCTATAAGACAGTTCAGACCAAGACCTATCGCGGAAAAAGAACGATATCACCGCTTGACGACTATACTGTCGTCAAAAAGTTCGGTCCCTATGAAGACCCGATCTATCATATCAAGATCTTCAATGAGTCTATCTCTTTAAAGCCTAATAGCAGCAATGCCAATGTCAAAAGCGTACTTAACGGAAAGGTCATCCTGGCCAAGAAGACATCTCTGCTTAACAATATCGTGATCATCGAGCATGACAACGGCATCCACACGATCTATGCCCATCTGGACAAGATAGCACCGACGATACAAAAAGGCAAACGACTTAAACAGGGTTCTATTATCGGCCGTGTCAATGACGAGCTGATGTTTGAAGTCACCCAGAAAAACTATCATATCAACCCGCTTCAGCTGATCGCCAAAAGATAATCTCTACGAGATCTTCTGAAGAGATATCTAGATCTTGATACTCTTCCAGTTCCCCTTTGAGAAGACATACCAGAAAAGTCCCCCTTTGATAAAGGTCTCCGTGATCATTACGATATAGATCCAAAAGATATCATCCGTGATCGTACTGACATAGATTGCCGGAAGAACACGCAGTACAAACATAGAGCCCACATTGATCTTGAGTGTCGTCTTTGTCGCCCCTGCCCCACGTAATGCACCGCTGAGAACAAACACTACGGCCAAAGGAACTTGCGAGATACCGACAAGACGAAGATACAAAGAAGCGAGTTCGATTGTCTTGGCATCCTGGGTGAAAAACTGGCAGAAGAACTCCGGTATAAAGATCAAGAACAGCCCGACAAACCCCATAAACCCAGCTGCAATCTTGGTAACTGTTATCGCTTCATGATCCGCCAGCTCACTGTTCTTGGCACCAAGACTCTGTCCGACAAGCGCCATAGCGGCAATGGAAAAACCAAAGCCCGGCATAAAGGCCAACCCTTCCACGCGAAGTCCGACCTGATATCCTGCCAAAGCTTCCGTCCCGTACTTCGTGATGACCAGCACAAAGATCATAAACGATCCGACAGAGATCAAACGTTCTAAACTGGCAGGCATACCGATCTTAAATATACTTTTCATACTCGCAAGCGAGAAATAGGCATAAAAATGCAGGACACTGGATGCTTTGGAGACAAGTATAAAATAGACAAGTACATTAAACCCATAGGAGATTATCGTAGCAATAGCCGCGCCCTTGATTCCCATAGCATCAAATCCGTAATGTCCGAAGATCAGCACATAGTTAAGCAGGATGTTCAGCATAGCAGAGGCGATCTTGATATACAAGGATGCCTGCGTCTTGCCTGCCGCACTCAAGGCATTGAAAAACAGTGCATCCAAAAAGATTAGCGGCATGCCCAAAGAGAGTGTCCCAAAATACAAGGCACCAAGCTTTGCAACATCTGCACCTGTTCCCATCCAGATATAAAAGTGTTCTGCACCGATATAGCCGACAAGCAGCGCAAACAGCGAAAGAAGCAAGGCCAGGATCAGCAGGTTGAAGAAAACGATATTGGCTCTGTGCAGGCGGCCTGAACCGATGTGACGGGAGATAACAGCATTTCCGCCGACAACATACAGCGTCATCACGACATTCAAGACCATGATAAACTGCAACCCCAGACCGATGGCCGCCAAAGCAGCTACGCCTAATGATCCGACCATAATGAGATCGATCAGTACCTGCAACATGTCAAGCAGGTGCTTGAAAGCGGCCGGAATGGAGATCGAGAGTATCTTTGAGAGAGAGCTCTTACTTCGCGAAATAGACATTGACCTCTTGCATAACCGCAAAAAGCTCTTCTTTACTCTCGCATTTCAGTTCTTTCCTGTTAACAGGCGCTTCACCCACAGGATCAAAGTCAAAGACAAGGACATAATACGCAATGGTGATCTTATCATGTTTGAGATCGGCCCATTCTAAAGAGACCTGAGCCGTATCGCCGCCGGGTACTTCGACTGTCGCAGCGGGATAAAGGCGTGTTACTTTTGTCAAATCATAGTTTTCATTTTTATATTCATAAATCATGACGGAATTATAGCTGATTTATAAAAGTTCGCGCGATGATGTAAGGTGAAAAAAGTCTTTCTTTGTTTTATTCATCGTCTCGGATCAAAGGCACGAAGATAAATCCAGGATACTCTTGCATCTGTATCGTTCCATCACTCTTTTTGGTAACTTTAACGATACTGTTGACGATGGGAATCACCATCACGCCTCCGACACTAAGCTGATCCAGAAGCGGCCGTGGAAGCTCGTTCGCTGCGCAGGAGACAAGTATCTTGTCAAACTTTTTACCCTTAAGACCCAATGTCTTTTTCGCTCTGTGGACACTGACATTTGTAAAGGCATATTTCTCAAGGTTCTTCTTTGAAAACTCCACAAGTTCCTCCACCCTTTCAACTGCATCGACATACTTGCTCATAGATGCCAGCAAGGCCGTTGTCCAGCCTGAACCTGATCCGACATCAAGGATGCTGTCTGTCGGTTTTGCCTGTAGAAGTTCAAGCATAAACGCAACTGTGTAGGGTTGTGATATCGTCTGGCCAGAGCCTATTGGCAAGGGATTGTCATCATAGGCCATCGCGCTCAGTTCTCGCGGCACGAAATCTATTCTGTCAACACTTAAAAATGCTTCGATCAACCGAGGTGTCTTCAAGACGCCACTCCCAATCAGAGAATCAATCAGTTTTGAATTATTCATCATTCAACCTTTATCCGGTAAAAGAAAGTGTCATTATAAGTAAAAGAAGGTTCAGAGCAACTCCGCACCAAGGTACCCACAAAGGAATCTGCACTATACCTTTGGGTGCAGGTCCGGAAGACTTGATCTTAATAAGGGAAATGTTGACAAGGGTGAAGACGATCAAAATCAGCATACTTGTATAAGAGGCCAAAGCAACAATATCAAATACTAAAGAAAACACGATTGTCACCAAGCCAACAAATAGGGTCGAAAGAACGGGAGTCTTTGTCTGTGAAGAGACCTTGGAAAAAAAAGAAGGCAGCCATCCATTTGATGCCATACCGTAAATAATACGTGAAGCCATGATGATCTGAATAAGTGCACCATTAATGACAGCAATACTTCCAATCATCGAGATCAATAACGGGTCTGTTCCTGTTAACTTTTTATAAATATCTGCAAATGGAGCGTTTGAGCTTTGCAACTCTTGTAGACTCAATGTCTCCAAAGCAACAAGAACAATCAAGATGTAAAGCAAGGTAGCTATAAACAGGGCCAAAGCGATGGCAATAGGAAATGCTTTTGAAGGTTCTTTTACCTCCTCGGCGATGTTTACCATATCTTCAAATCCTAAAAAAGCATAAAAAGCCAAAAAGGCTCCAAGAAAGAGGATAGAGATATCTGAAAATCTAAAACTGGGGATAAACTCGCTGAAAACAATCATTGGATTGGTAATCTTGTCGAATCCATAATATATGATCATTAATAAGCCAATGATTTCAAAGACAGTAAGCACAGATGCAAATACTACACTTATTTTAATACTAGAGATGGCGATTGCAACAAGAACACTGATAAGAAGCAGCATAGAAATCTCTTTGTTGACCTCGACAAACTGTCCCACATACCCAGCAAATCCATGGGCTATCGCCGCCGCTGATACCAGTGCTGCTGTAGCCATGAGAAGACCAAAGACAAGAGAAAGCGGCGTAGAACCAAGACCTTCTTTAATATATACAGCTGCACCGGCACTGACCGGATAACGTGAAGCAAGCTCCATATAGCTAAACGCCGTAAATATTGCGATAACACAGGCCAAAAGAAAGGACAATATGCTGAAATACCCTGCTATACCGATGACTTTTCCTACCAAGACGTATATCCCGGCTCCCAAGATATTACCAAGTCCGTAAAACAGCAACAAAGCGATCCCGACTTCTCGTGAAAGTTTTGCTTGCGCCATGATACCTCCTAAACTCTACAGTTTATAATTATCAACTCTCTCTTATTCCAATGATAGGGTATTGATGCTTTATAATCAATTTAAGCTTTCTAGGAGTCCTTATTCTCCTCTTTGTTCAGACTTTTATGCATCTTTCCTGATCGCATCTTCAAATATGCCAAAAATCCCAAGACCATCCCGCTGAAAATGAAGACAGCACCGATATAATCATCTTTTTGCAAGGCCATGACCACCCAGCAGATATCAGCAAAAAGATAGACGATAATAGCCTGAAAAGCCAATCCTCTGAACATTAAAAATGCCCCCACATTCAAGAGTATTCCCCCCAAGATCGCAAGACTAAACATCGTACTCCTTTCTGATCCACATAAAATAGACAGCCGTAATCAAAAAGACCAGACCCAGCATACTCAACACAGCCGATAGACTCCATCCCCACTCGATAAAGACCCCGATCATGAAAGAGGCACTTGCACCTGTAAGCAAAAAGACCATATCATTATAGGCGACGACCCTTCCGTAATAGTTTTTGTCTGTGTGTTTTTGGATCAGTGTATAGGTATATGACCACAGTGTCGTCGTCGCAAAACCGGCTAAGAACGAACCCAGCAAAGAGAGATAAAAGTTCTCAATCATAGCCGCCCAGAGTATGATACACAGACCCTGTATCAAAAACAGATAATGCACTCTGGAGCTTTGTATCCATTTGCCCAAAAGCATAGGACCGACCACCAGCGCACTCGCTCTGGTCGCATGCATAATGCCAATGGCCAGAGGAATAGCAAAAAGCGATGAATAATAATGCTTTGCCATCAATGCCACGAGGGCATCAAAGACTGTAAAACCGACACTCGCATGCATAAAGATAAGGTGTATTATCTTTTTATTCTTCCTGATATAATCAAGACCCTCTGAAAAGCTGCTCCAAAAACTCTCTTTTTCTTTTTCAAAACTGATCTCTAGCTGTAGGCCCATCAACATAAAAGAAGCAAGTATAAATAAAAATGCGTCTATGACAAAAGCCGTCTGAACGCCTACCTTGTAAACAAGTAGACCGCTCAAAGCCATCCCCAAGGTATATGAAAAAGACCAGATGATCGAATGGATCTCATTGGCATACTGAAGTGCCTTGCCTTCCACTATCTTAGGCAGCAGAGACATCTCCACCGTAAAATAAAAACTGGCAGCTCCCATACGTACAAAGATCAAGACAAACAAGAGCCAGATCCAATCTGAAGAGGTGACAAGCAACAATAAAAAGGTACTGACGATCTCTATAAGAAGCAGGCTTAGCATCAGGTTCTTTGGTCTAAGTTTATCGATAAGTACACCCGAAACCGGTGCGATAAGGACACCAGGAAGAAAATGCATCGACGCGACCAGAGCAATGACAAAAGCGGAACTTTCCAGCTGAATAAGAAGGGTATAGATCGCTACGTTGGAAAACCATGTGCCAAAATAAGAGATCAGCTGGATAAGGCTCAAACGACGCAACACGCTCTCTTGCCTTAGTAAATCTATATAATGCTGCATCATCAACCTAATTTTTTCATAAGTGTACCATGGAACATTTAATGCTTTGTCATATCTAGCAAAGAACATACAATTAGCTACTAAAGTTTATTTTATTCTTGCCGATTTAGAAGATATAATCCTTTAAAAGGCTTGAATATGGAAATATTTAACAATGTTGCCAAACAACAAAATACCCAGATACAAACAGAACAAAAAAGTGTTCAGGTTCAGCAATCTGTTCAAGAGACCAAACCACAGGTAGATGTAACTCAAAAAAAAGCTGAGGACCTCAAACCTGTAAAATCTGAAACGGAAGCCAGAGAGCTTATTGATTCACTCAATAAGGCACTTGATCCTTTTAATACTTCTTTACGTTTTGGATTCGATAACAGCAGCGATGTCTTTTATGTCTCTGTTATCGATACGACTACCTCAGATATGATACGCCGTTTTCCTGTTGAACAGGCCTCTACTCTTACGGCAAAGATGAATGAAGTCACGGGTATAATTTTCGACGAAAAAGGATAAATCATGGCAGGAACACTAAGTTCACTCGGTATTGGCTCCAGCGGAGCATTAAGTGCCGAAACCATAGAAAAGCTTAAAGCAAACGATCAAAAACTTCAGATCGATCCTATTCAAAGAAAAATTGAGCTTATAGGTCAACAGAATCAGGCCTATGATCTTATTAATTCCCTGATGTCATCATTAAGTGCGAGCACAGGAAGTCTAGGTGGTGATCTTTTATATCTCGACCGTTCTACCTCAGTCAGCGGTGACGCGGCAAGCGTTACTGCTTCAGCAGGGGTCTCGGCTCAAAGTTTTTCACTTGATGTCACAGACCTGGCAACAAAAGAGATACAAGAATCCGATAAGTTTTTATCAAAAACCGCTTTTGTCGCTTCAGGGACAGGAACTTTTTCCCTTGGTATCGGAGCCTTAAGTTATGATATCAATGTGACGCCAACGACAACACTTGAAGAGCTTGCCCAGTCAATCAATGACACGGCAGGCAGCTCAGTTAAAGCACAAGTATTGAATGTAGCTGAAGGGGACTATAGTTTGGTGCTGACATCAAGTAAGACCGGTGTAGACCAGACCATCAGTATCACAGACTCGTCAACACTGCTACTGAACAATCTTGTTCAGGTGGCGCCTATACAGGCAGGAAGTGATGCCCATTTTAAATATAACGGCATAGACTTCACACGCAGTACAAACAGTTTTGACGATATTAGTGTCGGTGTCAATATCACACTTAATGAGCCGGGTCTGAGCAATGTCACCATTGCACAAAACAGTTCAAATATCATTGAAGAGATAAAAGGGTTTGTTGCTGCTTACAACAATCTGAACAAGGAAATAGACAACTCTCTGACAGCGGATCCTGAAAAAGGGACCATAGGTATTTTCAATGGAGACAATACCTTTAAATCTTTGACCCGAAGCCTTAAAAGTATTCTTTTCTCAAGTGACGGAAACAACCAATCACTTGCAGGTTATTTTTCAACCGTCAATTCATCTGGCATCCTCAAGTCTGCCTTCGAAGTGAACGAAAGCGGTGTATTGACATTCAATGAGACTGTATTCAAAGAAAAGTTCGACAGTGATCCCGGCACTGCTGAAGAGTTTTTAAAATACTCAACAAACAGTGATGGCGAGCAAGTGGATGGTCTCTTTAAAAAACTGGATGACTTTTTAGAAAACCAGATTGGATATAACGGTACGTTCACTAAATTTGGCGACAGTCTAAATAATAAGATCACAAAGCTTGAAGAGGAGCAGGTTCGTGCTCAAGAGCTGATCAACATACGTTATGAGACCATGTTTTTACGATTTGCTGCCTATGACAAGATCATTGGCGGACTCGAAAGACAGTTCAGTAGTCTAAACCTGCAGATTCAAGCTGCTATCAATGCGAAGAACTAAAGGATAATCGGATGAATAATGCACTAGCTTATAACACTTATGCACAAAACGATATTGGTATCGAATCACCACAGAAGCTTGTAGAAATGCTGTACGAAGGGGTACTTCGTTTTAACATGCAGGCCAAACGTGCTATTGAAAATGAAGATATCGAAAAACGCACCTATTGGATAAACCGTTCTGTCGCTATTCTTACGGAACTGTTAAACTCACTTGATATGAATGCGAGTGGTGACTTGAGCAATTATCTGCATGGGTTGTATACCCATCAACTGCAGGCCTTGTCTAAAGCAAACCAGGAGAACTCAGTTGAGATCATCAATGATGTCAACAGAGTAGTCAAAGGCTTGTTGGAAGCATGGAGAGAGAGCACTCAAATTGCAGTGGGTTAAGGAACTTAAAATTGCTATTGCAGAGGAAAATCCATCCAAAATAGAACGCCTCGTCAATGCATTTCCACAGTTTGATTCTCTTGAGCAGATGAAAGAAGCAGCTTTTCTCATGCAGGAAGCACACACCTTTATGACATCAGAAAAAGAAAAGACTGCAGGTATACTTCTTAAAATAAACAAACAAAAAGCATTTCTTAACTCAGCTTCTACACAAAATGCTTCCTTCGATCAAAGTCATTAAACTTTTTTGACATTTTTCTTCAACTCTTTATCATCTTATTTTAGATAGAATCGCGACAATAATTTATCTCTATAAAGGGAATACATGAAAAAAGAAGTTAAAAAAGTCGTACTTGCCTACTCTGGTGGTCTGGATACAAGTGTTATCTTAAAATGGCTGCAGGATGAATACAAATGTGAGGTCGTTACCTTTACCGCTGATCTTGGCCAAGGCGAAGAGTTGGAACCTGCGCGCGTAAAAGCACTCGAACTGGGCATCAAACCGGAAAATATTTTTATTGATGACCTGAGAGAAGAGTTCGTAAAAGACTATGTCTTCCCTATGTTCCGCGCCAATACGATCTATGAAGGAGAATACCTTCTTGGAACTTCTATAGCACGTCCGCTTATTGCTAAGCGTCAGGCTGAGATCGCAAAGATCACAGGTGCTGATGGTGTGTCACACGGTGCTACGGGTAAAGGAAATGATCAGGTCCGTTTTGAGATGGGCTACCTGGGTCAAGACTCAACATTGACTATCATCGCTCCATGGAGAGAATGGGATCTAAACTCCAGAGAAAAACTTCTTGCTTATGCCAAGAATCATGGCATCTCTATTGATAAAAAACATTTGGATAAAGATGGTAATCCTGCTGTTAGCCCTTATTCTATGGATGCGAACCTGCTGCATATCTCTTATGAAGGTCTGCACCTGGAAGATCCAAATGCTGAACCGGAAGATAAGATGTGGTTATGGACAAACTCTCCGGAAAATGCTCCGGATGAGGCTGAATATATTGAGATCGGATATGCTCACGGTGACCCGGTAACACTTAACGGAGAGGCTCTATCCCCTGCTACTATGCTCAAGACGCTTAATGAGATAGGCGGTAAACACGGAATAGGACGAATCGATATCGTTGAGAACCGGTTTGTCGGTATGAAAGCACGCGGTTGCTATGAGACTCCGGGCGGAACAATCATGCTAAAGGCACACCGTGCTATAGAATCGATCACACTAGACAGAGAAGCCGCACACCTCAAAGATGAGATGATGCCGCGTTATGCAAAGCTGATCTATAACGGTTTCTGGTTCTCACCTGAGCGCGAGATGCTGCAGGCTGCTATCAACAAGACCCAAGAATATGTCAACGGAACTGTACGCCTTAAACTGTATAAAGGTAATGTCATGGTCGTTGGACGTGCATCTGCCGACTCACTTTTCAACCCTGAGTATTCGACCTTTGAAGAAGATGAAGTCTATAACCAAAAAGATGCGGAAGGCTTTATCAAACTTAATGCACTTCGTTTCATTATTGCCGGCAAGGCACGAAAGAAGTAGTTTTCTACTCTCAGGATACCCTCAAAGGTATCCTCTTCTTTGTTACGAAACTGCGTTTGAACAATTCAAATAACACTTTAACAATGATCAAAACCAAAGGACTTAGTCTATGAGCACTGAAATGAAAAAAGTCGATCCCGAATCGATAGAGTTTAAAACAGAACTGGAAAAAACAGTCAAGTTTACGGATAAAGTCGTATCCCAATTCGGATATGCTTATAACCCAGACCCTTTAATCAACGAGGGAATACAGATGGGACTGACTCGAAACAAGCTTATCTATGACAAGCGCTATTGTCCTTGTTTCTTTGTGACAGGGGACAAAGAAGAGGACCGTATCTGCCCGTGTAAACCGGCCATAGAACACGAGATACCGAACGATGGTGTCTGCCATTGCCAGATCTTCTGTACACCGGAATATGCTGCTAAAAAAGCAGCTAACGATGAACTTGAAGCCGTTACCCATGAGCATTCCCGCGGGCTTACTGCACAAGAGTGCGAGGAGCTGCTTGCACAGGAAAATATCGATTCAGATGAACTGCTTTCATTAATAGAAGCACGTGAACTGGGTATGGTTGACTTTAACCTTGTGGATGTTAGAGAGTGGATGGAGCACGAAAGCGGTCACATCAAGGGAACCGATGCATTGGTCCCGACTACGAGCTTTTTTGCTTCCCTTGATAAAGCTGCTCTGGACAAAGATAAGAGCCTTGTTCTCTATTGTCATGTAGGAAGCCGAAGTGCGCACTGTCAGCGTATACTTTCTGATATGGAGTTCAAAAGTGTCGTCAACCTTGCGCATGGAATCTCGGGTTACCACGGAGAAGTTGTACGCTAAGCCATAAAAGGTGTACATCTAAGGGCAAATCTGCTAAAATCAGAACATAAAAAAACAAAGAGAGTGCAGACTCTCGACAAGAAAGAACATAAAATGAAAGTATTACTGACAAAAGATGTCAAAGGCCTTGGAAAAGCAGGCGAAGTAAAAGAAGTCAAAGATGGATACGGTCAAAATTTTTTAATCGGAAAGGGATTTGCAAAAGCAGCAACTACTGCCGTGCTTAATCAGCACAAGGCATCCGAGAAGAAAAAAGCCGAAGATGAGGCAGCAGAGCTTGAACGTCTAAAAGAAGTCAAAGAGCAGCTGGCAAGTCTTGTCACTGTTATCAAGAAAAAAGTCGGTGAGACCGGTCATCTTTTTGGTTCCGTGACAAAAGACGAGATCGCACACGCTGTCGAAGAACAGCATAATATCCAAATCGATAAAAAACACATCGTGCATAAACTTTCCATGAAAGAACCTGGGGAGTATGAGATCGACCTGAAACTCGGTCACGGTCTGCATGCGATGATGAAGATCGAGATCGTTAGCGAATAATGTTTGACGCAACCACGATACTTGCCTATAAAGGCAAAAACAAGGCTGTTATCGGCGGAGACGGTCAAGTCACCTTCGGGGACTCTGTTCTAAAAAACAATGCGACCAAGATCCGTACTCTCTACAAGGGTGAGATCCTGGCAGGTTTTGCAGGTTCGACTGCAGATGCCTTCAATCTTTTTGATATGTTTGAAGAGTTCCTTGCAAGCCGAAAAGGCGATCTTATCAAGGCCGTTATCGATTTTTCAAAAGCTTGGAGAAAAGACAAGGTCCTTCGCCGCCTTGAAGCGATGATGATTGTACTCAACAAAGAACATATCTATATTTTGACCGGGAACGGTGATGTCGTCGAACCTGAGGACGGTGAGATAGCCTCTATCGGTTCAGGCGGAAACTTTGCCATTTCCGCTGCACGTGCACTCAAACGCCATGCCGATATGGATGAAGAAGCCCTTGTAAAAGAAAGCCTTCAGATCGCTTCTGAACTGTGTATCTACACAAACAACAATATCAAACTCCTCTCTTTGGAACACTAATGAACATGACCCCGAAACAGACCGTTGCCTACTTGGATGAGTATATCATCGGCCAGAATGATGCCAAAAAAACGATCGCTATCGCGCTTCGTACGCGCTATCGCCGTATGCAGCTTGAAGAGGGTCTTCAAGATGAGATCATGCCAAAGAACATCCTGATGATCGGATCCACCGGTGTAGGAAAGACGGAAATAGCACGTCGTCTTGCCAAATTGATGAACCTTCCTTTTATCAAAGTCGAGGCCAGCAAATATACCGAAGTCGGCTTTGTCGGCAGGGATGTAGAATCGATGATCCGTGATCTCGTCATGACCTCGATCGATATCGTCAAAAAAGAGCACCAAGAGAACAATATCGAACAGATCGGAAACTATGTACTCGACAAGATAGTCGAAAAACTTCTTCCTCCTCTTCCGATGATGGCAAGTGCTGAAAAAAAAGAAGAGTATAAACACTCACGCGAACGTATGAAAGAACGTGTTCTAAACGGCGACATGGATGAGAAGATGATCGAGATAGAGCTCCCTAAGAACACCATAGACTTCAATGATCCAAACATGCCTCCTGAGATGGCTAAGGTTCAGGAATCATTTTCTCAGATGTTTGCCGGTTTTGCCAAGGAAGACCTCAAGAAAGAGGTCTCTGTCTTTGACGCAAAACATATCTTGAAAGCTGAGGCTGACATCAAGCTGCTTGATATGCACGCCATTCAGAATGAAGCGCTCAAACGTGCCGAAGAAGGCGGGATAATCTTCCTGGACGAGATCGACAAAATCGCAGTCGGTGCAAAAAATGACGGACGCAGTGACCCGAGCAAAGAAGGTGTGCAGAGAGATCTGCTTCCTATTGTAGAAGGTTCAAACGTCAGTACCAAGTTTGGCCAGATCAAAACAGACCACATCCTCTTTATTGCCGCCGGCGCCTTTCATGTCAGTAAACCAAGCGACCTTATCCCCGAACTTCAGGGACGGTTCCCTCTTCGTGTTGAGCTCAATCCAATGACGGAAGATGCCCTCTACAAGATACTTACACAGACAAAAAGCTCTCTTCTTTTCCAATACGAAGCACTTTTGAAGGTAGAAGGCATCGAACTCTCCTTTGATGACGATGCAATCAGAGCTTTGGCCAAACTCTCGCACATGGCCAACGAAAAAACGGAAGATATCGGAGCAAGAAGACTGCACACTGTTGTAGAAAAAGTTATTGAGGACATCAGCTTTAGTGCAGATGAACACAAAGGTAAAAAGATCGTGATCACAAAAGAACTTGTTCATGATAAGCTGGATATGCTCATCGAAGATGAAGATCTGGCACGTTATATATTGTAGATATAAAAGGAAAAAGATGAGCGACACCAAAACAAGCGATACTAAAGAAACCCGAGCGGGTTTTGTGGCTATAGTAGGACGTCCTAATGCAGGAAAAAGTACTCTGATGAATGCACTCCTGGGCGAAAAGATCTCTATGGTCTCACAAAAAGCCAATGCTACACGTAAACGTATCAATGCCATTGTGATGCACAAAAAGCACCAGATCATCTTTGTTGACACACCGGGTCTCCATGAAAAAGAGAAGATGCTCAATCAGTTTATGATGAAAGAAGCACTCAAAGCAATCGGTGACTGTGATGTCATACTATTTCTTGCTCCCGTCACAGACTCGACAGAAGAGTATGAGAAATTTTTAAAATTGACAAATAGACCGCACCTTGTCATCCTCAGTAAGATCGATCATGTCAGCAATGAAAAGATTTTAAAGAAGATCCAAGAATATCAGAAATTTCAAGACAACTTTTCAGCGATCATCCCTGTCTCCGTCACTAAAGGCGGAATCGGATTCGACTCAGTCTTAGATGAGATCACCAAACACCTTCCTGTATCACCCTATCTGTATGACCCGGATGACCTGACCACCGAAATGCTGCGCGATATCTATAAAGAATTTATACGCGAGGCGATCTTTGACAATATCAGTGATGAGATACCTTATGAAACGGATGTGCTTATCGACAAAGTCGAGGAATCCAAGAACCTTGAAAAGATCCGAGCCACTATCATTGTAGAAAAGCAGACACAAAAAGGAATCATCATCGGACAAAGTGGCGCTGCTATCAAACGTATCGGTAGGGATGCACGTTTGCAGATCGAGAACCTGATCGGCAAAAAAGTCTTTTTAGATCTTTTCGTCTCTGTCAAAAAGGGCTGGACCAATGATAAAAAATCACTTGAAGACATAGGCTACAAGTTTTAGGATTACCATGCGCTATCTTTTACTCCATTTTATACTCACTGTTATGTTACTTGCCAATGAAGACCTCCTTGACATCTATCAAAAAGAAGGAAGCCTGGGAGTCGAAAAGTTATTTGACACAACCCTTTCTTCGTATCAGTATTGGGAAAACAAGCTACGTGACATTGATACACGATTTGGCTATTTTGAAGGTATAAACTACCTCTTGGCCTGCGACAAAAATGCCACGACTCTTAAACTCTACACAAAAGACAACAATAACACCTTTGAACTCGACAAAGACTTCTCTGCTTTTGTCGGAAAGAGGAAAGGTGACAAGCAAAAGGAAGGGGACTTAAAAACCCCTGTCGGTGTCTACAGACTGATCCAAAAACTTGAACATGTCGATCCTTTTTATGGACCGCTTGCTTTTGTCACCTCCTATCCCAATACGTACGACAAAATACAAGGAAAAAACGGATCCGGTATCTGGGTGCATGGTCTTCCTCTTAATCAAAAAAGAGATGATTATACGAAGGGTTGTATTGCGATCAACAATAACAACCTACAAGACATAGAAAGCCGAATTGACTTCAAAGAGGCCCTGGTCTACATTGATCAAAAGCCCTACCCTGAAGTCAGCAAAAAAAAATTGATGCAGCTTTTAAGCCAACTCTACAGCTGGAGAAAGGCTTGGAAGACAAATGACTTTGATGCCTACATGAGTTTTTACGATAAAGGTTTCAAGCGTATAGACGGCTTGGACTATTCAAAGTTTAAAGATTATAAACAACGTATATTTCAAAAAGATGAGTATAAACAGATCTTGTTTAGTGATATTAACATTCTTCCCTACCCTATGCAACAGCATGAAGATGTCTACTTGATAAGCTTTAAAGAAGAGTACAGTTCAAACAGTTTTCAATTCAGCGGTCATAAAGAGTTGTATGTGCATTTACATTCCGACAAGTTTTATATCTTGGCTGAAAAATAGATGAGATTATACGCCCTATTATTGCTCCTATTCTCATCTCTCTTTGCCCAGGGCAAATTTGATATTTATAAACTTAACGGAAAGACACAAGGTCCTACTCTCTTGATATTTGCAGGGATACACGGAAATGAACCCGGAGGATATTTTGCCGCTTCCATTCTAGCTCAGCACTATACTATAAATAGCGGAAACCTATGGGTTGTTCCCAATACAAACAGAGAAAGCATCCTGCAATACAGCCGAGGTATTAACGGAGACCTTAACCGCAAGTTCTCGAAAATAGAGCAGCACGATCCGGATATCAATCTTATCGAAGAGATCAAATCATTGATTCTCGAAGAAGATGTCTCTCTTATTCTTAACCTTCATGACGGGCATGGTTTTTTTCGCGAAAAATACACAAATACCATATTTAACCCTGGGGCATGGGGACAGACCTGTGTAATAGATCAAAAGAAACTTGATTACAACAGCAGCTATGGAGATCTGGCCTGTATCGCCGAGCAAGTCAGTGAAAAACTTAACAACCACCTTTTGCAAGAACATCACAGTTTCAATGTAAGAAATACCAAGACAAAAAAGAAAAAGAATGAGATGCAACATTCATTAACTTATTTTGCGATCAACAATAATAAACCTGCCTTTGCTATAGAGACAAGCAAAGAGCTTAAAAACACTGCACTAAAGGTCTATTATCAGCTTCGGGCCATCGAAGCTTTTATGGAGATAATGGGCATTGATTATCAAAGAGACTTTGAACTGGACTCAGAGAACGTTAAAAATATCACCAAAAGTAATGGAAATATGGTAATTAATGGTAATTTCTCCCTTAATTTAGACATCTTAAGAAAAAATTTAAGATATATTCCGCTACAATCGAAAGATAACGACTTGCACTTCTCCCACCCCTTAGGCGGCGTGGTTGAAGGCAATGGCTTTATCGATTTATATATAGGACATAAAAAGATTTCGCATCTTCGTACGACACCTTTTGTTATGCAAGAATGCAAAGGTCCTTTTGAGGCTATCGTCGACGGAAATGTTAAATCTGTTGATTTACCTTCAGAAGTTAAAATAATGTCCGATATAGTTTTCAATGCACCTGCGGGTTATCGCTTGAATGTGATTGGTTTCACTGATCCCAGGTACAATAATGAATTGGGAATAAAAATTGCTGAGTCTTCACTGTTAAAACGTTTTTCGCTTGACAACGAGCAAAAAATGTATAGAGCTGAGTTTTATAAACAAGATGCTTTTTGTGGAATGGTAGTTTTAAATTATGTAGCTAGGAATAAAGAATGAAACAGAAGCAAGCCTTCTCCAGTACAATATCTGCAGATCCATATAATAATTCCTATTATACGGGGACAACAACACAGATCAAGACCGCTGACAAACCTCAATATATCAAAGATCAGTATGCTATCTCATATCTAAAGACGCAAGATTTCATCACAACCGTCATTGAAGTCAGTAAAAACATACCTGATGAAGATGTCACAGATGTAATTGAGACCAAGATCTATGAAGAGCTTGGTCTTGATATGGCAATTGAATATCAGATCGATTATGTAGAAGCACCTGACAGCGGAGAAGAAGGAAATAAAAGTTTTCATGTCTTTGTAGTCGACCCGCTAACTCTTAATGAGACGTTTGCGCAAAGTATCGAACAGATAAAATATATAGACACTATTATCCCTGCACCACTTTTATTAAGAACCTTGTATAAAAAAGAGATCATCGAAGAGAATGGTACACACTGTTTTATATACTTCCAATCGGATGATGCATTTTTAACACTGTATGATGACAGAGAGTTTCTTTATACTAAATCGTTAAAATACTCATTTTCTCAGATGCATGACCGATATTGTGAACTATTGGGTGAGCAGATCGAACTTTCAGCTTTCACAAAACTTTTATCCGAAGAGGGGCTAAGAAGTTCTCAAAGTGAAAACCAACAATATCTGATCAAACTTTTTGGCGAAGTATTCCTACACATCAATGATGTTATGACCTATTCTAAACGTGCGTTTGAACTTGACAGAATCGACAAAGTCTATATCGGTTCTGAAGTAGGTGCAATTGTCGGAATGGATGAATATTCACAGACATACTTGGGCTTGGACTCCAGTGACTTCAACTTCAATTATGGATTTGAGACAGAAGAGTGGTACATCGACCAGATGCACCTGCTCATGCATCTTACTGCGCAACTCGAAGCTGAAGACAAGTATACATGTAACTTCACACGTTTTCATCGACCGCCTGCATTTGTTAAACGTGCGAGCGGACAACTTATTCTAACAGCAGCAGCGGCAGCCGTTGTTGCCATGATCTACCCGGGTGTCTACTGGACTCTTGATGGTATAGAAAACATTAAAAAGCTTGCTCTGACGTCAGAGTACACTGAACTGCATATACAACGTCAGGACAGAGAAAAACAGGTCAATCACCACACAGAAGAGATGAACAAGGTAAAGACACTTGTCGAAAATGAAAATAAAGCCTTGGATGAGAAGAAAGCCGTATTGACCAAGATACATGATGTCAAAGTCAACTACCCGATGAAAGCCAGTAGGATAAGCGATCTTACAAAAGACCTTAATAAATACAAGGTCCAACTTTCTAAAGCCAGCTATTCCCAAGACTCAAAAACAAATGAGAAGATGTTTACGTTAAACTTGGTTTCCAAAAAAGATAAGAGCATCACAAACCTTATCGAATGGTACACAAAGACAAAATCCTCACAATACAAATTTTCTTTCAATAAGATCGAATTTGACAGTGAAGGAAAGTTATATTCAAGTGAGTTAAAGGTGGTTCTCAAATGACTTTAGAAGATATATTAGGTGATATTGACAAATCCTTTGCAGAAAAAAAGCAAACTGACATTTATGCTATTTATGTCATGGTGGCCGCTGCCTTAATTGGCTTGTCTTATGTACTTTTTTGGGACAGTGCTGAAATCGGCTACAACAAGACTGTTGCCGAGACTAAAGCCATTGAGAAGAAGATCGCTGATGATCAGAACTTTCTTAAGTGGAACCCTCAAAGCAAGATAGAAGGACTGAAAGCACAAACACTTAAACTGAAGCAGGATTTTGTGTCGCTTAAAGACCAATCTGAATACATCAAGTTTAAGATTGAACAGATTTCCAGTCTGTACTATGATGAACAGGCCTGGGGGGAATTCATTGATTCTATCTCAGAAAATGCAAAAAAATACGGTGTTCAGCTTCATTACTTGTCAAATGAGTTTTCAGCTGACAAGAGTACTTTTGGACATGTCCTTGATATTGAGCTGAAAGTCACAGGAGACTTTCACAGAACGATGAAGTTTATAAATTCACTGGAGCAGAGCTTTCTCGTAGTCGATATTCACAATGTCGATTTAATCGCAGCAAGTAAAATTGACAGTGAGTTAAAAATCTCTGTATGGGGGATCACGTATTGAAAACAAAACTATTAATACTTACATTGTTTGCAGGCTTGTTGCAAGCGGATGCAAATATGAGCTGGATTGACCAGAAGATAGATGAAATAAAGCCGGCTAGAACCGGCCTTCAAAGTAGTACTTTGGCGAGACTTAAAAGCCCGTTCATCGTTATTAAAGAAGAACCGAAAAAATCTGCTTCTGGTAAAAAAGATGCAAAAGCGCCTTCAACTGTGACAAAGAAGGACGTTACCAAGAAAGATATGGATAAGTCACCTTTAACTTTGCAGATCGTACTGAATTCTTCTGCCTTGATCAGTGGTAAGTGGGTTAAAGAAAATGAGCTTATTAGAGGATATAAACTTTCTCAAATACAAAGTGACTATGTTGTGCTAGAAAGAAAGAGTAAGAAAATCAAACTTTTCATTGCACAAAAAAGTAAAAATCTCAACATCTCAACAAAATAGGGAAAGACATGAAACTAACACTAAAACCATTAAAGAACACTCTCATAAGCAGTGTTGCAGCGGCAACGCTAATGACATCATCTTTAAGTGCTGACTGTACGTATCAGCTCTTTTCAATCTCTTCCATCAAAGGAACTCAGATTACGGAGTTTGTTGACCAACTTAGTGATGAATGTTCGTTCAGTGTTATCGTAACCGATCCGGAAGCGGAAAAGTTATTATCAAAAGAGCTTAACAAGACTAATCTCAAGAACTTGACTATTGACGAAGTCCTCGACTTGGTTCTGAAAGAGAACAATCTCTTTTACAAACTTGAGAACAATATCTTGCATATCTCTTACCTTGTAACGAAAACATTTGATATTGACTATATCATAACCAATCGTAAAAGCACCGGTACAACAAATGTCACGCTTAGCAGTAAATCTGGTGTTCAGGGTGGTAGTACCACAGGTGCTGCAGACACATCACAGTCATCATCAAATGAATCTGAAAGCGGTATTGAAATCGAGACTACGGATGAAGTCGCTTTTTGGGAAAACCTTGACCTAGAGTTTCAATCGGTATTAAACCGTCCCGAAGATGATTACAGTGCAGATGCCCCAATCATCAACAAAACTGCAGGCCTTGTAACTGTTTCGGCAACACCAAAACAGATGGAACGTCTTTCAACTTACCTGCAAGAGCTTCAAAGAAAGGCAAAGGCACAAGTCCTTATCGATGTCAAACTATTGGGTGTTACGCTTGATAATAGACATGAAACTGGGGTTGACTGGTCACAACTGTATGCTCTTCAAAACTTTCAGATCACCACTAATAATCTTTTAACAGACAATGTTAGTGAGGTAGAAGATGGTGCTATTACAGAATATGGACGAATCGGTGCAATTAATTCCAGTGCCATTAATATTATCGGGTCAGGTTCACTCAATGAGGTAATAAAGTTCCTTAAAACACAAGGGAATGTAAAAGCCATATCCAATCCTAAGATAATGACACTAAACAATCAACCGGCACTCATCAGTGTTGGTAGTGAGTACTTTTATAAGATACAACAGACAACCCAGCAGCAAAGTTCTGGCGGTGGTGTAGCTTCCACCTTAGAAAATGATGTCGTTAGTTCTGTTTTTGCAGGTATTCTACTTGATATAACGCCTGAAATCGATGATAATGGACTCATTACACTAAAGGTAAATCCATCATTAAGCGAGACACGTCAGGACATCGCCTCAGATGAAGATGGAGCGACACGTGATGTTCCACCGGATCTAAATCGTCGACAACTCTCATCTGTCGTCTCTGTTCGAGATGGTGAGCGTGTTATTCTTGGTGGTCTTATTCAGTCAAAGGATAGTATCAATGAAAACAAAATCCCTTTACTGGGTGATGTTCCTATTCTTGGCTGGTTATTCAAGTACCAAGAGAAGATCAACACTATCGAAGAGCTTGTTATTGTTATCGAACCACATATTATTAAAGATGGAAAACAGACTATATCATTAAGCGAATTGGGCTATACCGGTCTTAATGAAGAGCAACTTGACTCTCAGGCCTTTATTCATTCAGAAAGTCAGGATGATCTGGCTGAACTCGATGCAAAAAATGCTGAACTGGAAGCTGAACGTAAAGAACGAATGGCAGAAAAGAAAGCAGCTACAGACGCAACAACAATTGAAGCTGAAAAAGAGTAGATGAAAAGTAGCTTTTACCTCTCTTCGAAAGAGGTCTTTTTAGATGTCGTAGATGCGAAAGAGTATGTTCAACTCGATCGTGTCTCAACACTCTATCAATCTTTAAAAGACTCAGTCAAAAAACCCCTAAAAATGATTCTTCTTTACGGTAAGCCGGGAACAGGGAAAAGCATGATGCTTAATAAGCTTTATGAGGACCTTAAAGACCAGCAAAAAGTCGTGATGTATCATACACCTTTGGTTGATGAAGTCGAGTTCTTAAAATCACTCGCACGTGACATCTATGGTGTTCGACCCTTTGAGGAATTAAACTTCACTCAATTCAATGAGCTTTCTGAGCACTATCAGTTTGAGAATATTCCCATTGTTCTACTGGATGAAGCGCAGCTATATACCTCTTCACTTATGGAAAAGATACGTTTGATTTCAGATGCCAGAAAAATCAAATTCGTTATAACACTGCATAAAACTGAGAAAGAAGATATTATCGCTAAAGAGCACTTTCAAACACGTATTTGGGAAAGTTTAGAACTACATAA
>JBFEYG010000005.1:0-23918 GCA_041562275.1 Sulfurimonadaceae bacterium
ACAACAAAATAATCTTTATCACTTGTCAAAAAACTTTCGATCTTCTCACTCATCTTATAGTTACGTCTGATGATAAGAGCATCATATATCTCCTGAAGACTAGGATCCTCGTACAAAGGCAGAGAGATCAACTTCTCAAAGGCATCACTGTCACCTTTTTTCCAGCTGTCAAACATCGATTCCAGCATAGGCTCAAGCTCTGCCATAGATTCGAGCGTATACTGCAAGAGCTTCTCTTGAAAGGCTTCATCGTCTTTACTTAACAGTGCCATCTGTTCTGCAGCCGTCTCAAGTTCAACTATGGGCTTGTTCTGTGATCTTGCTTTATCAAGGAAATATTTATCGATCCCCAAGTCAGGCGAGTATCCTAAACGCATCATCTCCTCTGCTGTGAGCTGAAGTATAAGAACCCAAGGTCTCATTCTCTGCATCTTATCCACAGACAGCCCTCTTGTTTTTGCATATGCAAGCAAAGAGCTGTAGGTATTTTCACTAAGTTGTGTCTGCAAACTCATACCTGAGGGGTAGATACCAAAATCTGACATCACATCATGCATCACAGAGATGGATTCTTCACTCGAGGGGTCCACTTCCACAACCAGAACATCGCTCTTATCGTACGCTTTTATAATGGTTCTGTCCAAAGGATAAAGCTCAGGTTTTGCCAGATGGATCGAGCCAAGGATATAGACTGTATTCTTCTTCGAACTTACCTTGTATAGTAAAGATCTGCCCTCAAGTCCAAGCGTAAAAATAAGTAAAAGTGAAAAAACGTAACGACTCTTTATTAACATATTCAGCCCCTATAGTGCACAGTATGGGAATGTTTTTTTTCGTGTTCAAAGTGTACCGAAAAAAAGTCAAAATTCTTTCCTTATTAAAGATTAAATAGGTCATATATAATGTATAATTTTTGAACTAATGACAAAGAGTACTTTGCACAGAATCACCTAAAGAAAGACATCTACTATGGATAGAAAAAAAATCTACAACCCTGATTCAAAAGAACGTGTCAGCGAACGAAAGATATTCGGCGGAAACCCGACAGGTATATTTGAATTAAATAATATCAAGTACCAATGGGCCTATAATCTCTGGGAGATGATGCTTAACAACACATGGTTTCCAAAAGAGGTCGATATGACCCGTGATGCCCTTGATTATAAGAACCTTACCGATACGGAAAAACGGGCATATGACAAAGCTTTGGCCCAACTTATCTTCATGGACTCACTACAGACCAACAATCTGATCGACAATGTCAATCCCTATGTTACGTCCCCGGAGATCAACCTTATCCTTGTGCGTCAATCTTTTGAAGAAGCCCTGCACTCTCAGTCCTATGCCGTTATGGTCGACTCCATCTCTCAGAACTCCGATGAGATCTACAACCTATGGCGTTCAGATATGAAGTTGAAGCATAAGAATGATGCTATTGCCGCTGTCTTTACAGAACTGACAAAAAATCCGACAGAGACAAACTTCCTCAAAGCCTGTTTCGCAAATCAGATTCTTGAAGGGATCTACTTCTACAGCGGTTTTGCTTATATCTATACGCTTGCACGTGCCGGAAAAATGCTGGGTTCTGCACAGATGATCCGTTTTATCCAACGCGATGAAGTAACGCACCTTACTCTCTTTCAAAACGTCATCAATACCTTAAAACGTGAACGTCCTGATCTCTTTACGGATCAGCTCAAAGATGATGTCTACGCCATGTTTGAAAACGCGGTGGAACTTGAAGTCGCATGGGGACAGTACATCACCCAAGGACAGATCCTCGGCCTTACCGACAATATCCTGGAGCAGTACATCAAGTACCTGGCTGATAGCAGACTGTCCGCTGTCGGTTTTGAAAAACTCTACAATGTCGACCACCCTATCAAATGGGTAGATGACTTCTCGAAATTCAACGACCAAAAGACAAACTTCTTCGAAGGAACCGTAGCCAACTACTCCAAAGGTTCTTTAGACTTTGACGACTTTTAGGAATACAGAGCTTACTCTGTAACCCTTATGGCAGTTAAGACACGGTATCTCTCAACCCTCCAGTTTGAATCCACCGATAATTATGACAATAACCTCTCCATCCTTACAAAACTGATCGAACAAACACCTGATAACGCTATTGTGTTAGCCCCTGAAGTCTGTTTGACCAACTTTGATTACGAGCACTTCGAAGCCGCTTCAACCTTCTCGGAAAAAGCCATTGCAAGACTGCTAAAGCTAAGCAAAGGACGTATTATCGCACTCAGCGTCATCGAGAAGCGCGAAAACGGAAAGTTCTACAATGTTGCCAAAGTCCTGCATAATGAAAAGATAGTGCATCAACAGTGTAAAAACAGACTCTTCAAACTCGGAGATGAACACAAATACTTCTCCCAGGGAAAAGATGAACACCTCAGCCTGTTTGAGATAGAAGGTATTACCTTTGGTCTGATGATCTGTTTCGAACTGCGCTTCAAACAGTACTGGCAAGACCTTGAAGGTGCAGACATTATCCTTGTTCCTGCAAGATGGGGAAGGAACCGTGCAGAGAACTTTCAGGTCCTCACGCAGTCCCTAGCCATATTAAATCAATGCTATGTGCTCGCCTCTGATGCTTCCAATGAGGATTGTACTGCCATGAGCGGAATAATTACTCCTTTTGGCAAGACCGTGCGTAACGGGAACGCCCTTTGCTTAATAAGCACATATGACAAACAAGAGATCCGCCGTATGCGCCGATACCTCAATGTCGGTATTTAAGGGGAAAAGTTGACTGAGAGAATGACCGCCATTAAAAATGCTCGTCTAGCCGAAGACATTAACGCAAAGTTTGTACTGAGCGACAACATATACAAAGCCATAGCTTCGACCAACAGAGAAGCCTTTGTCCCTGCAGGTTTTCGCAACAGTGCTTACAAACTCGATGCCCTTCCTATCGGTGCAAACCAATGGATATCCTCACCCCTTACCGTCGCAAAGATGAGCGAATATCTTTTCCCACAGGGTGCAGATTCCGTTTTGGAAGTCGGCTGCGGAAGCGGCTATCAGGCTGCCGTTCTTTCCAAGCTCTTTCGCCGTGTCTTTACCATAGAACGCATTGAGTCCTTGATGCTTGAAGCCAAACAGAGGTTTAGATCCCTGAGTATCTCCAACATCCATACCCGTACAGATGACGGCCAGTCTGGCTGGGTACAATATGCGCCTTTTGACCGTATACTTTTTTCGGCTTCAGCTACGCATATCCCCCAAAAACTTATTGATCAGCTGGCGCCTAACGGTATCATCGTCGCACCTATGGAAAAGGGCGGAAAACAGATCATAACACGCTTTACAAAGCTTGGCAGCAGCCTTCAGGCCGAAGAACTCGAAGAGTGTGCCTTCGTGCCTGTTCTAGATGGCGTTCAGAAGTAATACGGACTTTAAAAAGCAGGTAATCAATGGACGCAAAGACAATCGGTCAGATATGGGACGAAAAGTTCTCGCGGGAGGGGTATTTCTACGGGTTTGAGCCCAATGCCTTCATCGAGTCTAAAACTACGCTGTTAGTACCTCAGAGCAAGGTCTTGTGCCTTGGCGAAGGGGAAGGGCGTAACGCTGTGTATTTGGCTGACAAGGGGTTTCAGGTCACTGCACTGGATGCCTCGGCCATCGGCATGACCAAGGCACTTGCCCTGGCATCAAAACGCAGTGTTAGTTTTAATGTACAGCTTCTTGACCTGCAGCAGTGGGATCCGAAAGAATACTATGATGCTATCGTCACCTCCTATCTACACTTGGAAGAACCACTCCGTACCCAAGCCTTTCGAAAGGCGATTTCAACTTTGAATTCCGGAGGATATTTTATCGGTGAGTTTTTTTCACTTAATCAAATCCCTAGGGAAAGCGGAGGACCAAAAAAACCCTCTCTGCTGTATACAGTGGATTCGCTGGCGTCCATTTTTTCTACTGAAGATTGCGAGCTTGTCTATCTGCAGGAGTGTGATGTCCCTCTGGATGAAGGAAATGGCCATCAGGGAGATGCCCTTGTGATACGTGTGATCGTTCAGAAACTGTGAGCAGTTCCATCTTTGAACGAGACTTCACCGTTGATGAAAAACCCGAAGAGTACCTCCGCCATGTGAATAATCTGCGCTATCTTGAATGGTTTATAGATGTAGCAATCGAACACGCTGATTCTTTGGGCTGGGGAATGGAAGTCTGCAAAGGGATGGGTCTTGCCTGGGTCGCAAAATCGCACAGCATTGACTATATCTCTCCGGCCTATCAGGGCGATGGGCTTTTGATCAGAACATGGATCGATGATGTCACTGCCGCAAGAATAACTCGGTGTTATGAATGCACACGGGTTGATGACGATCAGCTTATTGCTAAAGCAAAGACGGTGTGGGTCATTGTCGATTATGAGACAGGAAAGCCAAAAGCCTTTCCAAAAAACTTAAAAGCCAAGTTTGATGCTTTGATGCGCTAGCTTTTCATCTTTTTAGAAATATCATAGGCGTTTTTAATTCTCAGTGCCGCATGCATGAACGAAGGTTCGTCCATACCAAGTTCTCTGATAAGTTCGGTAGCCTTGCCCAAGGTCTCTTTTGATAAAAACCCTTTTACATTGATGGCAGTACGGACGATATCCAAGATATCCAAGTCCAGCTGATCCACATCATACCCATCATCATCAAAGTCCAAGGACTTCATGATCTCAACGTAACGCTGGGGAAAGTTCCAGTGCTCAAACAGCAGTCCGCCTATATAATACGAAGTTGTGTCAGAATATTTATGTTCGATCTCCTCCATGTTCTGCGCATAATAGATCTCTTCCGTAAACAGATGGCCATAATCACTCGCGCTCATCTCTTGAGCAAAGATAACCTTACCCGTTTCCATGATTAGGGACAAAGGTACCAGGATCTGCGCCCGTTTGATATCAACCGCCATATACCACTGGAAAAGTAGAGCAGCCTGAAGCTGGCACATATCATTGAACTTCTCATTACTTACCCCGTAAGCACCCATATCAAGTCTAATATGTTCTTTCATGACAAACGAGAGGATGAATCCCTTGATGATACGTGTGCCAAAAAGGGTGATCGCCTGTGAAACAGAATTGATCTTATTGTTAAACCCAAACTTGGGATCATTGATCATTCCCAATATATTTGCCGTAAGAAGGGTGTCATTTTCGATCAGACGGGTCAGTTTTCTGACATCGATGTCATCTTCATCTTGAGCATACAAACTCATTATCTTTTGAGCAGAGTCAGATAATGGCGGCAATGTTTCAATACGATTGACCAAAGATTCAAATGACATGAGGGACCTTAATGGTTGGATTTTACAGTCTAGAGTGTCATCATCTCTGAATTAAATTAAATTATACATTAAAATTAATTATTTAATATATTTTTATAAGAAAACTTAATATACAATGGTTACATGTTTTATTTTCCCCATACACTTCTACGTAAAGTAGGCTTGTTTTTATTGGTACTTTTGTTTATGCTGACGGGACTTAATCATTTTAGCAATCCTGATTTCTACGTCTCCATCATACCGCCATACCTTCCTCTGCGCCATGAACTATCGTATATCGCAGGATTCTTTGAAATACTTGGTGCACTTGGCCTACTCTTTGCCAAAACACGAAAACTCTCGGGATATGGACTGATCCTGCTTCTCATCGCGATTTTTCCTGCAAATATCTACATGGCCTTGAATCCGGAAGCTTTTCCTAACTACACACCTGCATATATCTATCTTCGCCTTCCTCTGCAACTTATGTTTATTGCCTGGGTCTATTGGGCGACCTTAAGAGTAAAAGCAATTGGCCGCTATAAAGAGTACTGAAACACTCTAAAGAATCTTTTACCGGTCTAGTAGCTCCAAAACATGCTTAACAAAGTATAATTCCAAAAACAAACAAAGCAGTCATCATGAAATCCATATTATTTGTATGTCTGGGAAACATCTGTCGTTCCCCCCTTGCACAGGGTATAGCTGAGAGGCTCATACGTGAAAAACAACTTGATATCAAAGTCGACTCCGCAGGTACGGGAGACTGGCATATCGGTGAAGCACCCTGCCTAAACTCGATCAAAGTCGCTGCAGCGAATGGAATCGATATCGCATCGCAAAAAGCCCGGCAAGTCACAGAGGCTGACTTTCAAAGCTACGAACTGATCGTAGCTCTGGATAAAAGCAACTATGATAACCTCAAAAAGATGGGTGCGAGCAACCTTATCAAGCTCGGTCATTTCGGCCATAACAATGAAGATGTACCTGACCCCTTCTTCTTCCCCGGATTTGAAGGTTTTGACAAGGTCTTTGCCATGATAGAGAGCTGTGTCACTCAACTTCTAAGAGAAAAAAAACCGTGATTAAAACCCTCTTTCTCCTGCTGCTTGTACTGAACCTCCACGCCAAGCATCTCAACAAAGAAAAAGTGTATCAAGATCATTTTTGCAAGCAATTCGGCGGTGTGAGCGAATACCGGCTAAAAGACAAGACTCGAGTGGACTGCCTTTTGAATGACTATGCTATAGAAGTCGATTTTGCCAAAAAATGGGCGGAAAGTATAGGCCAGTCACTTTACTATGCCTCTCAAACCTCACGAAAAGCTGCTGTACTGCTTATCATGGAAGACATTCAAAGAGATGAGAAGTATCTGCGAAGACTCCAAGATGTCAGTCAAAAACACGGGATAGAGATATGGGTCATCGACCAAGAGTTTAAGATACAGCAGGATTCGACAATTAGCAGATAAGTGGAACAAAACATGCTTACTATCTCTACTTATACGCTAAGGAGAAAAGTATGCTTGGACTGTCAACAGAGAAAACGGATAAGCCAAATGCCGTTTTAGCCAACATCCTCAACATCAAAACAGATAGTAAAGATGATAAGTTCTCACTTATGCTCAAAGCATTCTCTTTTGGCAAGTCTGGCGGTAAAGAACTGCTTGAGACAGATGTGCAAGAGACAAAATCCAACCTTCTTCTAGGTACTGACGAAAAGTCGGCTGCGGAGAAAAACAGCACCAAGACATCACTTCTTAAACTGCTTGCATTGGGAAAAGAAGATGCGCAGGACGAGGAAAACATCCATCCCGACATCTTAAAAGCTCTTCCGTCTAAAACATTCAAACAAGACCTTCAACAACTCATTGGCGAGGCAAAAGCCTATCTCAAAGAACAGATCACACAAAAGATCGATATCAAAGAGCTGCCAAAGACGCTCGGCGGTCTGATTAAACTGGCTGAAAAATCAGGTATCGACGTACGCGCGATCAGTTTTGAGTCCCTTCCTAAAACAGCTTTTACCGAAGAGTTGGCACAAGCACTTAAAGGGCCATCCCTGAGCCAAAATGCACTGCCTCACTCAACAAGCGAACTGGTCAAGCCGGTACCTGTAAGCAAACAGGAAAAAGAGATCTCAAACAAACCGCTCAATGCGCTTCTTAGCAAGATAAACGAATCTCTGGTTGCAGGAGCAGCTTCGTCGGCGGAAGAGATTCCTGCGATCAACAAGGCAAAACCGTTCAGCGCTTCTTTGAGTGCTCTGCTGCACGGTGAAAACATTGAAGAATCCGCTGAAGGCGAGCTCACTTCCAGAGCAGAAGGCGAGAAGGCAAGTGACAAGTCTCACATTGTCGGCAACACTAAAACAGAGCAGTTATCCCAAAAATTGACCGAAGCCAAACAGCTTGTCCAGCATGTCGCACAAAGTATGAAAGAGAGCGTTGAGAACTATAAACCGCCTTTTACGCGGGTCAAGATGCAGCTCAATCCGCAAAGATTCGGAGAGATGGAAGTGACTTTGGTACAACGCGGAAACAACGTTCATATCAATATCAATGCCAACACTACAGCCCTTACGGTGATGATGCAAAACTCACATGAGCTCAAAGCACAACTCAGTGCTCAGGGTCTAGGCGATGCATCGATGAATTTCTCTTCTCATCAACAGCAGCAGAATGAACAGCAAAGAAAAGAACATGCCCATTTAAGTTATGAAGAGTATCAAGACTTTGATGAAGAGTTCACCGAGATAGCAACGGCACTTGAGGTCGTCGTACCTCGGTATATATAAAGGATAAACCATGGCTATTACAAATACAAGCGCAGCGACATCAACCAACCTTATCGACGCTCCGGCCGGGACAAACCCCAATGGTATTCTCGGCAAAGATGACTTCTTAAAGCTTCTGCTTGTAGAACTTCAGTACCAGGATCCTACCGATCCGATGGACTCGGACAAGATCCTCTCGCAGACCTCTCAGCTTGCCACACTGGAGTCGGCAGAAAACACCAACAAAGCATTAGAGAGTCTCTCCGCTTCACTGCTTAACAGTACGCAGTACAGCGCAGTAGCAGCCATTGGAAAAACGGCCGATACAGGAAGTAACGGAATGATATTCGAACAAGGCCAGACACCGACTTTTGAGATCTACTTCCCGGACAACATTGCCTCAGGAAATGTCGAGATCAAAGACAGCAATGGAAATATTGTCCGAACGATCCCCATTGCTCCTAATGATAAAGGGGTCTACTCTTTTGATTGGAACGGTATCACCAATGCAGGAGATGCAGCTGATTCAGGTGTCTACTATATAGAAGCTTCATACGCCAACACTACTGGTAATACACTAAGGACCCGTGCCGGAGCTTATCCTATAGAGTCTGTCCGATTTGAAGATGGACAGAGTCTTTTAAAACTCGGCTCGTCATACGTACCGTTTGACTCTATTGTAGAGATCTACTAAGAAGGAATACACGATGCTTCAATCAATCTACACCGGCGTCAGCAGCTTGCAATCCTTTCAGACTGGAATCGATGTCTTGGCAAACAACATCGCCAATGTCAACACCGTCGGTTTTAAAGGCTCTACAACAGAGTTCTCAAATCTTTTTGAAAAAGCGGTCAATACATCCGGAAATTCCATCACCTCTATGCAGTCAGGTCTTGGGGTACGGGTCAGTGCAACAGCCTTGGACCTCAGTCTGGGTTCATACTACCAAAGTGATAACATAACCGACCTCGCCATCGCCGGAGATGATGGATGGTTCGGACTGACAGGACCGAATAATCAGGAATTCTTCACCCGCGCAGGAAACTTCCGTTTTGATCCTTACAGTGCAGATGGGATACTAACAGAATCGCGCTTGATCAATCCCGACGGCTTTCTTGTAACAGGAACGCTTGCTAACAACACTACAAACGGGGTTCTCTCTCCTGTGGTTGATTTCTTGGACCTTGGAAATGTCGAGTCGCAAGAAGCCCTTATCTTTCCAAACGAACTGACCTTTCCTGTGATACCGTCAACGCAGGCTGATTTTTTTGGCAACATTGGCATTGAAAACATCCCGCAGATCGTTTCTGCCGAGGTGATCAGTCCCCAAAGCGAAAGAAACAACCTCCGGTTGATCTTTACCCAGAGCGCTGTTCAACCTGCTTCAGGGATCAACTGGGATGTTCTTGCTACCACCCAGACTGCAGATGGATCAGTCATCTATGATACACAGACCGGTCTTGTAGCCTTTGATGGTTCCGGCGGGCTCGTCAGTTCTACTTTGGGTCCATTAAACAACAATGGCACTTTTGTCACTCCCAACCTTGGGACAGGACTTAGCGGCCTAATCTCTAACAGCGGTCCTACCGTAACCAGTTCAGCTACCGTTGACGGTACGCTTGCAGGAGACCTTATCAGCTATTCTGTAAATAGAAACGGTGATGTTGTCTCTACTTTTACAAACGGGCTACAGAGTGTTGTCGGAAAAGTCGCTATCTACCATTTTCAAAATGATCAAGGATTAGAAGCTGTTAGCGGAAATAAGTTTCGTGTTTCTTCAAACAGCGGAAACCCGATCTTTTATGCTGAAAACAATGGCCAATTGCTCGCAGGAACACTTGAAAACTCAAATGTACGATTGGATACTGCTCTCACCGAGCTGATCATCATGCAGCGCTCCTATGATGCTGCATCAAAAACAATCACAACCGGTGACGAGATGCTGAAAAATGCACTTCAGATGTAAGCCACCAGGCTTGCTTCTTCTTCATAAAAACGCTTCCTATCTTATAACTATAGACTCAAAAAACTTATATATTTTTATATCAATTATCTTGATACCCTTTATCTAAAGTTGGTACACTCTTTGCTTTTTATTACCACTAATCCAAAAAGGATATATTATGCTTAAGTCACTTTTTTCGGGTGTATCTGGTCTGCAGTCCCACCAGATCGCAATGGATGTTGAATCAAACAACATCGCCAATGTAAACACTATCGGGTTTAAATACTCACGTGCCAACTTTTCCGATCTGCTTGCTCAGACCAACCAGATCGCAACTGCCCCACAGGGGCAACTTGGCGGTAAGAATGCTGTCCAGGTCGGACTGGGAGCTACTGTCGCTTCTGTCACTCGTATACATACACAGGGATCCATACAAAACTCCGATAAAAATACCGATATCGCTATCCAGGGAGACGGTTTTTATATTGTCAGTCCTGATGGCGGAAACACTTACAAATACACACGTTCAGGCGACTTCAAGTTTGATGCAAACGGAAACTTTGTCGATAACAACGGTTTTATCGCACAAGGATGGCTGCGTGATGATACGACCAACCTAGTGGATAACACTTCTCCGATCCAGAATATCGTCATACCGCCGGGACTGACAACACCTGCAAGTGCCACGGAGATCATCAACCTGAAAGCAAATCTTAATTCAGGTTCGACAGTAACGCAGTTCTCGCCTACTTTCCCGCTTGACGCTACAGCCGGTCTTGACCCTGTACTCAATGAGACAACTGAAGACTTTGGGGTTCTTTTTAATTCAACCGGACGCGCCTATGACCTCCAGACAGGTCAAGGGATGTGGGTTGGTTTTGAAGATTCTGTAAGTGCCGGTGGAGTTATAGCTCCTGGAGCACTTCCGGCATTGAATGCAGGCGATTTCGTCTTAAACGGTACAAGTATAACACTGGCTGCAACACCCGCGACCAATACAGCCACCGACAATGCTCAAGCACTGATCAGCGCGATTAACGGTCAGACAGCAAACACAGGTATAACGGCTACTTTGCTTGCCGGTACTACAGATCAGATTGAACTGACCAATAATAACCGTACGGGAACAACCACGGCAACCAAAAACATTATTATAACGGGTGCCACTCCTGGTGTAGCAGGTTTTGTTGCAGGCGGTGCAGATGATTCTATCACTGCTTATGAATACACCTACAACCCTATCAGCGGTGTTCCGGCACTGCGCAGTTTTCGAACAACAGAAGACCTTCGTAATCTATTGATGGTAGATGCGACGGCCGTCTCTACTACCGCGCTGGTCACTGTTGGGGCTGATGGAAAGTTTGCCATTGACAATACTAGTACTGCTGTCGGTAGCTCTGCAATGAACATCAGCGTAACTGGGCTAAGCACAGGAACGGTCCTTGAAAACAACTTCTTTGCACCTAACTTCCAAAGTCTTCAAGGAAGCCTGCAGACAGGTATAGGTCAAGTGAGACGTTCTCAACCGAGCAACGCTGCAACACACAGCAGTAGTTTGGATGTCTTTGACTCTCTCGGATCAAAACATACTGTAGCATTGGAATTCAGAAAGACGCAACAGACAACAGCTACAGGATCAATCTGGGAATACACCATCACCGTACCGCAACCCGCTACTATTCTTGGCGCTCTTGCACCGGATACCAATGTTTTAAGAGGGGGGAATGTCACCTTTAACTCCGAGGGAGCTATAGTCGGAGTCAATCCGGGTTCTTTTGATATGATTCCTGGAAATGGATCATCTTCTCCACAGACGATAGACCTAGATTTTGGAACATTTAACGGCTTTGACGGTCTGACATCATTTGACAGTCCTTCTGCTACATCTGGTCTGTCCCAAGACGGTTATCCTGGGGGTGATCTTGTCGGAATCCGTATCGATCAAAGCGGTACGCTTATCGGATCATTCTCAAACGGCCGTTCATTTGGTCTTGCGCAGATCGCTATGGCGAA
Organism: Sulfurimonadaceae bacterium; assembly: GCA_041562275.1. GTDB lineage: Bacteria > Campylobacterota > Campylobacteria > Campylobacterales > Sulfurimonadaceae. Next base: position 12,009 of record JBFEYG010000005.1, read on the forward strand.
ATTTGTGAACAATGAAGGCCTGGCAGCTGATGGTGGAAATGTTTATCTGCAGTCTGCCAACTCCGGTGATCCAATTATAGGGACAGCGGCAACAGGCGGACGCGGGTTTATACAGTCTTCAGCCCTTGAAGCGTCGAATGTGGACCTTTCACGCTCCTTGACACAGCTGATCATCATCCAGCGTGGCTATCAGGCTAACGGTAAGACTATCACTACTTCCGATCAGCTTCTTGAAACTCTGATCGGACTAAAACGTTAATAAGGTTTTAGTTTAGTCCGAACACTTCGTTATACAGCGACATTGCATAGCGGTCACTCATGCTTGCGATGTAGTCGGCTATGACCCTGTGTTTTGAGCGTACTTCTAACTGCAAAGCATAATATTTTGGAAGCATTTTTGGCTCTTCCATCAATGCCTCAAAAAGACCTTGAACGGCTTTTTTCCCTGCAAACATCTTTCTGACTATCTCTTTGTGCTGATAAAGCTCCTGAAAAAGTATCTTTTTTAGCTTTTTGATCTTGGTCTCAAGAAGTGGATCAAATCCGATAACTATAGGCTGTGAACTAGGGATACAGGCACTCATGATCTTGGAGTTGTTGACCTTGTCTTGAGAAAACTCCAGCAGAGAATAGACCAGATGGTTGATAAAGTGCGACGAAAAACGATATCGGAACATCTCATCCTCATCTTCATGTATACCCTCTTCATAGACCTTTGCCAAGACTTCCTGAACCAGTTCACTCTCCTTCAGTGTCTCAAAGCTGATCAGACCCGAATGGATACCGTCATCAATATCATGACTCATATAGGCTATCTCGTCTGCTCTGTCAACGACCATAGCTTCGATCGAAGGGTGGGTATCCAAAGCAAACAGCTTATCGATCTCTAGGGGTAAAAAAGACTTCTTGTAGGGATAGGAGTGTTTTAAAATCCCTTCTAATGTGGCAAAGGAGAGGTTAAGCCCATTAAAACCTTTATAACGTTTTTCAAGTACCGTAACAACTCTGAATGACTGAAAGTTATGCTCAAACCCATTGTCATAACCGGCCTTTTTTAATCTGTTGTCAAGCTCATCTCCGCCGACATGGCCAAAAGGCGTGTGCCCAAGGTCATGTGCCAGAGCGATCGCTTCGGCTAAAGACTCTTCCAGACCTAACTGCGAAGAGATAGAACGCGCTATCTGAGAAACCTCGATCGAGTGCGTCAGGCGTGTTCTGAAAAAATCACCTTCTTGATTTAGAAAGACCTGTGTTTTATATTCTAACTTTCTAAAACTACCCGAATGTATAATCCTGTCTCTGTCCCTGGCATAGGGTGATCTGAAATCATCTGATATTCCGTAAAAACGTTCATGTGCCTGCATATATCTCTCCTTAGTGAGGAATCTTTGGTCTGTTGAGTCCCTGCAGCGGATCTAAGAACTCAAAGTCATGCTCTGTTATAAGTGCGTTAGTCCCTCTTTTCAGAAAGCCGCCTTTAGTGACTTTTGCCCGCATTCCACCGCGTCCGATCATCAGTTTGTAGGCTCCCTTTTTCATAACAGCGTTCATCCATGTGCAAGGAGCACAATGCTCGATCCCCTCAAACTCAACATCTCCGATAAAAAAACGTTTACCAATAAGCTGATTTAGATTGACTCCTGAAATAACGATATTACGGCGAAAAAGCGATGGCCTGTATTCGATCTCAAGACTTCTGCACACCGCTATTGTGACCTCTTCAGATATGAAGGTCAAGGGGTATTTTGAAAACTCAAACCTATCATCCATGATCCCACGTCCCAGCTCAAGTTCAACTTCATCATGCTCAAAATTCGGCGCAGTCCCAACATCAAACTTTTCCCGCGTGAAATAGTTATGTTCAGGGGAGCTGTAGATATATGAAACAGTTATATCTGCTCTCACTGTCTCAGTTCTACTTCTTTTGCCTTATTGCACTTAAGACATTCTCCCGAATCATCACTGATCGGTTTACTTGCCCTTGTTGCCTCTTCTTCTGAGTAAGGTACGCATTGCGTAGAGACTTCCCCCGGCTGTAGACTCTCGCACATCGTTCCTGTCAGTCTGAAGCCTTCGCAGCCTGCTAAACAAAACAAAAGAGGGATAAGAAGCAGACTCCGACCAGGCAAAGTCTGTGAACTCTTTTTATTGATATTGCTTATCATTCTTCGAGTTTATAACCTTTATCCTCGAGACATTGAATACATGCCGGCGCAATCGGTGACATGGAGGCCTCAGCCGCTTTTTTCTCGTCATAATATTGACATTGTGTCAAATCTTTGTGGACCTGGTGCGTAGAAAAACCTTCCGGACATATCAAACCGTTAATCGTCATAGGTTTTGTACTGCATGCACTTAAGACCAATAATGTCAGTGTTAAAAATAGTATCTTTATCATAAATATCTCTCATATTAATCTATATCAAATCGGCATGTTCTTCATCACTTCAATAACGGGATGCTTACATACTCTGTTTTTGTATTATAACCTTTTTAGTATATAATCTTATCTACAATTACAAAAGGCAGAAGATGAAGCAGTATTTAGACTTATGTAACAGGATTATAAATGAGGGTACGTGGATTGAAAATGAACGTACCGGCAAACGCTGTCTGACTGTTATCAATGCTGACCTTCAATATGAAGTAGGAGCGAACCAGTTTCCTATGATTACGACCCGAAAGTCCTATTTCAAATCTGCCATTGCCGAATTTCTCGGTTATATTCGCGGTTATGACAATGCAGCCGACTTTCGCGCCCTTGGAACAAAGACCTGGGATGCTAACGCAAACCTGAACGAAGCCTGGCTGAACAATCCCCACCGAAAAGGTGAAGATGACATGGGCCGCGTCTACGGCGTTCAGGCGCGAAGCTGGAGAACGCCTGAAGGCAAGACCATCGATCAGCTTAAAAAAGTTGTTGAGAACCTCAAAAACGGGATCGATGACCGTGCAGAGATCATCACCTTCTATAATCCCGGCGAGTTTCATCTGGGATGCCTTCGCCCCTGTATGCACACCCATACTTTTTCACTTCTCGGCGACACACTTCATCTGACCTCTTATCAACGCTCTTGTGACGTTCCTCTGGGTCTGAACTTCAATCAGGTCCAGGTCTTTGTCTTTTTAGCTTTGATGGCACGTATTACGGGCAAGAAGGCTGGAACAGCCTATCACAAGATCGTCAATGCCCATATCTATGAGGATCAATTGGAACTGATGCGCGATGTTCAATTGAAACGTGAGCCTTTTCCTTCACCCCAGCTGCATATTAGCGAGAAGATAACCTCTTTGGAAGATCTTGAGACTTGGGTGACCATGGATGATTTTACCGTTACCGGCTATCAATGCCATGATCCTATCGCTTACCCTTTTTCAGTCTAGGCCTCCATATGTCCGATCCTATCATCTCTCTCATCGTCGCTATGGCTAATAACCGTGTTATAGGTAAAAACAACCAGATGCCTTGGCATCTGCCTGCTGACCTGGGGCACTTTAAAGCTGTTACACTCGGCAAACCTATCATAATGGGAAGAAAGACCTATGAATCCATCGGCCGTCCTCTTCCTGGAAGAAGAAATATCGTCATAAGCCGTAACCATGACTATAAGGCGGAAGGGTGTGATATTGCTGGCTCCCTTGAAGAAGCGCTTGCTCTGGTCAATGAGGCTGAAGAGATCATGATCATCGGCGGAGGGCATCTTTATTCACAAGCCATCCCTTTGGCGAAGAGACTCTATCTTACTTTTATAGATCTTGATGTAGACGGGGATACTCAGTTTCCCGAGTTTGAGTATCTTGACCTCACCGAGGTCAAACGGGAAAAACATCTTAAAGATGAAAAAAATCCTTATGATTATCAGTTTGTGGATTTTGAAGTGGCTCGCGGGTAAGACTTATCTTCTTAATACCCTACAAAGCATCTCAAACACTTCTCTTGCTAAAAAGTCTTTGCTTAGGCAAACAGATGCTCTATAGCATGCTTACTGTCTGAACCATGGGCGATCTTTGCGATATATTGGACATACATCTTGGTGTACTCCCTGGCTATCATCTCAATATCATCGACGACACGCAGATGAGGTTCGATCAAAGACTCAAAAATAGAAGATTCTCTCTCGACTTCGCAAATAACGCTCGTTATTTGCGAAACAGCGAAGCCGTAATGGACAAAAGCTTCAAAAAGAGCGCTTAATGCCAAGATATGTTGAGCCGGTCTGGACTCAAGCTCTTTTTCTGAACGTTCCAAGTTTTTTAAGTAAAGATAATTTTTCTCTGCACTGTCCAAAGCCAAGGCAATCTTCTCTTGCATGATCATCTCCTTAATCAAATAATCCTATCGAATAAAAGTAAACGATTGTATTTGTTAAAAATGTCAGTTTTGTGTTATCAGAGAGATTAAAGGACTTTTCTACGCTTTTCTTGTTTTCACTCTTTGCGCGTGCGTGATGGCAACCGCCATAGCATCTGAAATATCCAAAGGTTTGATCTCTTTTTTAATGCCCAAAAGGCGCTGGACCATAAAAGCGACCTGTTCTTTTTGCGCCTTTCCTTTTCCCGTCAATGCCTTTTTGACCTGCAGCGCCGTGTATTCACTGAACTGTCCAAACTCCTGCAATATCTTCAGCATCATCGCACCCCGGAACTGTGCCAACTTGATCGTCGTCTTTGGATTATGGGCATAAAAGATATCTTCCATCGCTACTTCATCGATCTGATGCGCTTTAAATATCAGATCAAACCCTTCGATCATCTGCGGGATCTGAACTTGAAGTTCATCGGGTTTCATCTTTATCAATCCCGCCTCGACAAGTTTCATACTGTTTCCCTCAAGCGCGATAATCGCATATCCCAGGTTTCTTGTTCCAGGATCAATTCCTAAGATATTCACATCTTGCCTTTTTCCCTTCACGTAGGGGTAACTTTGGAGTCTTGTCTCATTTGTTCACTTATGTGAACAACTTTGAGTTCACATCTTTTGCTCCGCTATTTTAGCAAATTAACTGTCTTTTTTGGATATTATTCACAAAAGTTATTCACATAGGTAAAATGCACAATAACAAAGGGGTTTTATGACAATTGGGGAATCCATACTGGCACTTTTAAAAAAAGAGATCAGTGAAGTTGAGTATAAGCGTTATATCAAACAGCTTACTTTTAGTACAGAAAATTCAAAATCCGATTATGCTGTTTTTTTAGCGCCCAATCCTCTTATCGCGTCATGGATACGGACAAAATACAGTGAGAAGATCGCGCACCTTTTTGAAGTCAAGACCAGCATCAAACCTCAAGTCGTCATCGAAATAAAAAACAAACTCTCTTCCAAGCAGACACCGAACGACTCTTCCGCTTCGGCTCCGCAGCACAGTGCACATCAGAGTCTTTTGAATCCCGCCTATACTTTCGATAACTATGTCGTGGGATCTTCCAACCAGTTTGCTTTTTCTGCTGCGCAGTCTATCTGCGAAAAACCGGGATCTGCCTATAACCCTCTCTTTATTTACGGGGGCGTAGGTCTGGGTAAAACGCACCTTATGCAGGCTGTTGGAAACCGTCTACAGACTCAGGGCAAAAGTGTCATCTACTCTTCCGTCGAACAGTTTGTTAATGATTTCACCCGTCATCTACGTAATCAGACTATGGACAGGTTTAAGGATAAATACCGCAACTGCGATGTCTTGATGATCGATGATGTGCAGTTTTTATCAGGCAAGAATCAGACCCAGGAAGAGTTCTTTCATACTTTCGAGACCCTCAGAAATGAAAACAAACAGATCATATTGACCTCCGACAAGCATCCCAAACAGATCGCAGGTCTTGAAGACAGACTTAAAAGCCGTTTTGAATGGGGTCTTATCACTGATATACAGCCACCTGAACTTGAGACAAAGATCGCCATCATCAATAAAAAATGTGAGATCAACCGCGTTGATATCTCCAAAGAGATCATTGACTACATCGCAACGATTATCGATAACAATGCCCGTGAGATAGAAGGAATCCTCTCCAAACTGCACGCCTATGCAAAACTGATGAACCAGGAGATCACGCTTGAGTTTACAAAGAACGTACTAAGAGAACAGCTCAAAGAAAGACGTGAAAACATCACTATAGACAGTATCGTAAAGTTCGTCTCTAAAGAGCTCAATGTCAAACCCAGCGAGATCCGTTCCAAGAGTCGAAGCAAGAACATCGTCTATGCCCGTCGGGTTGCTATCTATCTTGCACGTTCTCTTACCCAAAACACTATGCCTCAGCTTGCCCAGTATTTTGGCATGAAAGACCACACTACCATCTCTCATACTATGAAAAAGATCAATGAACTGCTTAAAAGCGATGAAAACTTCAAGGTCAAGATCGATGAGCTGAACAACAAGATCTCAGCAGGTGATCCGCTCTAAAACATCCATTCACGGAAGTATTATATTAAATGAGTAAAAAAAAAGATATAATTTCTAAGGTGAACAAATGTGAATAACTTTTTTAAAGCATTCACACTTGTAGTTATGCGCTAGTTAGGGTTTTGAAGCTGTTCTTCACTTATTCATCCCCCCTACTACTAACTACTATAATTTATATAAAATAAATAGGAAATTCAAATGAAGATTTCGATTGCTAAAACAATTTTAGAAAACATTCTTATCCATTCTCAAGCTTTTCTAGAAAAAAAAGATACTTCACAGATTACATCTCATATCTATTTAGAAACCCATGCAGGAAAGTTGCTGATCAAAGCCACAGATTATGAGATAGGACTGAAAGTTGAAACTGACCAGGTCGAAACACTTGCTCCCGGTTCTATAACAGCTAATGGAAAAAAACTTCTTGATATTATCCGTATTTTAAAAGATGATATTGTCATCTTAGAGACTATCGGTGAGATGCTTCATATTCAACAAAAACAGTCTAACTTTAAACTTCCTACTTTTAATGCCAATGAATTTCCCCAATTCCCTAATGAAGATGCTAAACCTAAGATCAACCTTGATTCTCAAAAACTGATCTCTTCGCTTAAAAAGATAACACCGGCTATCGATAACAACAATCCGAAGTTTGAACTTAACGGAGCATTGATAGATATATCCACCAACAAGATATCAATCGTATCGACAGATACAAGACGTTTAGCCTTGGTTGAGATAGAAAACAGTACCAATGACGAACTTTCGCTTATCATTCCGAAAAAAGCGATCATAGAGATACAAAAACTTTTTTATAATGCAATAGAAATCTATTATGACAATACCCATCTGATCATCAAATCAGATCAATATACGTTCTTTACAAAATTGATCAATGGAAAGTTCCCGGACTTTACCCGCATTATCCCAAAAGAGACTAGATACAACCTCTCTTTGCCAAAATCCATGATGATAGATGCGATCAAACAAATCACTACGATCTCAAATGATCTTAAGATCACTTTTGAAAATGACCACATCACATTTGAAAGTCTAAGTGAAGACAATATCGAAGCAAAGACAGAAATAACATTCAATACCCCTTTTAACGAACAATTCCTTCTTGCTATCAACAGCAAATATATTTTGGATTTTTTATCCCAGATCACTACAAACGAGTTTAATATCGGTTTGAATGAATCCAACCTTCCTTTTGTCGTTTCTTCTGAAGACTTCAAGACGATTATTATGCCAATCGTCATATAACTGGCCTAAACGGCTTAGTTATTAGATAAGAATACCATTCCTCCTTTTTTTAAATATATCCTTCTTAAACCTCATTATATGACCTTTAATCAGTAGTCAAAAGTATCACTCTAAAAATTTGTTCATCTTATGAGCCTCTTAAACGAAATATTTAGATAAAAAAGGATAGAATAGAAATAATAACGTTCCTATTGTTTTAAATACAATTGACGGACAAACCTTTTTTAGGAAGTGAAATGGCAGAAGAAAATTACGGCGCAAGTAATATTAAAGTCCTTAAAGGACTCGAAGCAGTACGTAAACGTCCTGGTATGTATATCGGTGATACAGGTCATAAAGGTCTTCATCACCTAATTTACGAAGTTGTAGACAACTCTATCGATGAGGCAATGGCCGGTTTTTGTGACACAATAAGTGTAACACTTACAAAATCTGGAACAGCAATCGTATCTGATAACGGCCGCGGTATTCCTACAGATATGCACGAAGGTGAAGGAATCTCTGCTGCTACCGTTGTACTTACCGTACTGCATGCCGGGGGTAAGTTTGATAAAGATACCTATAAAGTCTCAGGTGGACTTCACGGTGTTGGTATCTCTGTCGTAAATGCACTTTCATCTGATCTGAAGATGACCATCAACCGTAATGGAAAGGTATTTGAACAAGAGTTCAAAGAAGGTATCCCTCAAGCTGCTTTAGCTGAAACTGGAACAACCCGAAAGACAGGGACGACTATTGAATTTTTCCCTGATCCTACGATCTTTGACGCAATAGTCTTTGATTACGAATATCTTGCCCGTCGTTTGAAAGAACTTGCTTACTTGAATCCAAAGATCACAATCAAGTTTAAAGACGAGAGAACAAACGAAGAAAACACATATCATTTCGAAGGCGGTATAACACAATATGTTCAGGATATGAACAAAAAAGTCGCTATAACCAATCCTATCTATTTTTCAGATCGTCTCGAAGATATCGAGGTGGATATTGCACTTATGTATTGTGAAGCTTATGATGAAAAAGTCTACTCTTTCGTAAATAATATCCGCACACCAAATGGCGGTACCCATGAGACAGGTTTTAGAATGGCACTGACACGTGTGGTCTCAAACTACAATACTCAAAATGGCGCAGTAAAAGAAAAAGATGTAAAGATTTCAGGTGATGATGTCAAAGAGGGTATGATCTGTATCGTTTCTGTACGTGTACCAGAACCTCAATTTGAAGGTCAGACCAAAGGCAAGCTAGGGAATGCATATGTCCGTCCGCTTGTACAAAAAATGGCAAACGATTTCCTAAGCAAATATTTTGAAGAAAACCCTCTAGAAGCAAAGGCAATCGTTCAAAAAGCACTTATGGCAGCACGTGGTAGAGAAGCAGCTAAAAAAGCCCGCGAACTCACACGTAGAAAAGATGCTATGTCAGTCGGAACACTTCCGGGTAAACTGGCAGATTGTCAAAGCAAAGATGCTACTATCTCTGAACTGTACCTGGTGGAAGGGGATTCTGCAGGCGGTTCTGCAAAACAGGGTCGTGACCGTGTTTATCAAGCTATCTTACCGTTAAAAGGTAAGATCCTTAATGTTGAAAAAGCACGTTTGGAAAAGATACTTAAATCCGATGAGATCACCAATATGATCACTGTCTTGGGCTGTGGTATCGGCGAAGAATTCAATCCTGAGAAGCTTCGTTACCATAAGATCATTATTATGACCGATGCGGATGTCGACGGTTCGCATATCCAAACACTTTTGTTGACATTCTTTTTCAGACATTTCCCTCATATTGTTGAAGAAGGGTACTTGTATCTGGCCCAACCGCCTCTTTACCGTTACAAAAAAGGCAAGACAGAGATCTACTTCAAAGACGATAGAAAGATGAATGACTTTTTGATCGAAAACGGAGCAGAGTCTTTAGAGATAGAGAACATCGGTATAGCCGATCTTATCGAATATTTAAAGATGGTCGATCATTATCGCGGTTCTTTGGAATCATTGGAACGCCGGTATGCACTTATTGAACTGATCCGCCATTTTATTGAAAATCCGGATATTGCAGGTCTGACGCAAGAGAAACTTTTTGATGCTGTTAAGAGCTTCCTGGATGAACGAAATTACAACATCCTTTCGTCACAATCAAGTGAAGAGTCTTTGCATCTGTTTGTACAGACGAATGACGGTATGGAGGAGCTTATTGTCGATGACTCCCTGTTCTCTTCACCGCACTTTACAGAAGCGCATTATATCTATGAGAAGATCAGAGACTGGAAGATCGATACGGACCAAGATCCTCTCGAGATGCTTGAAGAAGCAAAAGAGTATGCAAAGAAAGGTTCTTATATCCAGCGCTACAAAGGTCTGGGTGAGATGAACCCTGAACAGTTATGGGAAACAACGATGACACCTGAAAACAGAGTCCTATTGCGCGTAACAATTGATGATGCAGAGATCGCTTCGGATACTTTTAATCTGTTTATGGGTGATGAAGTCGAACCACGCCGCTTGTACATAGAAACTCACGCGAAAGATGTAAAACACCTGGACGTATAAACAAAAAGGAAGAGGTTGTGGACTATAAATTAATTAATATAAACAACCTTTTTACACGAAAGAGAGCATTGTAGCCAGATGCTCTTACCTAAAGAAAAAGAACGTTCACATCGTTTTATGCTGGCACTTCGCACAGCACTACCTCTTTTTTCCTTAGCCGCAATCCTGACATTTGCCAGTATAAGTGACTATTTTCAGCATATACCTACAGTCTTTTTTCTTTTAGCGATTTTTATTTTGGCTGTTTCAGTCTATTTTATCTTCTATATGATCTACAGAGGTTTCGATGAGCAGATCACGGATCCTATTACACATACTTTCACCCGTTCAAAACTAGTATCGATATTAAAAGAAGACATATCCAAATATGATGACTACAGTATTGTTTTGATCAGCATTGAAAATCTTCATGATATCAATGCCCAGTACGGAACAGCTGCAGGTGATAATATCTTACAGAATGTAGCCAAAGAGGTGAGTCTGTTTTTTTTGGACAAGGGTTTTGATAGATTTCCCATAGGACATTTCAAGGGCGGCGACTTTCTTCTTGGCTTAAAAGGCAAGTACAATACGGTGAGGCCTTTTGTAGAGATGATGCTAATAAAGTTTGATGACTTTATCATTGACGATATCGAGGTCAAGATAAGAGGAGCCATAGTTGACAAGAACCTTGGCTCTGATACGCAGGCCTTGATAGAACGGGTGTTCGAGCTTTATGAAGCAGACAGAGAAGAAGACGAAGATGTCAGAAGATCGGATCAGGATGATGACTTATCATTGTTAGCGTTGCAAGAAGATGTTCGCTATGCGATGAAAAACCGAAAGATGTCATTAATGTTTCAACCTGTAGAAGCCGAAGAGAAGATAGTACAGGTAAGTATAAAACTTCAGGGCAAAAATGAGAACATTCTGCATCAAAAGCATTTTATCCCTATTGTAAAACGATTGGGGTTTGAGCGGGAATATGATGAGATCGTTATAGAAAAAATACTTCAAGTCTATAAAAAAAGAAGCCAGGTCTCATTCGCCTTTAACATATCACCTTCAGTATTGAGAAACAGACGCTTTTTTGAACGTTTAAAACAGATGGTTGAAAAAGAAAAAGTCGACTACAGAGGTTTAGTCATCATTCTTTCTGAAAAAGAGGTCTATACGAATATGAGACGTTATAACGAGCTGCTTCAAGAGTACAGAGCGCTTGGTGTACGATTTGTTCTGGACAATATAGGTTCGCTTAATGCCTCGGTTGAGTATCTAAAACGTCTGGAAGTTGATATAATCCGATTTGACAAATCTTTTAGCAGACATATAGACTCACCTGTTTATAAAGCATTGTTGGAAGCCTATAAAAAGATAAGCGATGACCTTGGAATGAAGTCCTGGATAAAGATGGTCGATACGGAAGAAGCTAAAAAATTCTTTGAAACGATAAAGATAGATTATATTCAAGGTAATGCTATTTGTAAGATCATTAGTCTTGATAGATTAGAAGATGAGATCTTTTAGAGCTGTTTCAAAAGGTCTTTAGTATTAAAATAGATTGATAAGGAAATAAATATGAAATACGGTGAAAAGATTGTTGCAGAGTTTGATGTTGATAAAGATCTGGAGATCTGGCCGAACGAGCACAAAAAAAACTATCTAATAAAGATGACCTTGCCGGAGTTCTCGTGTCTGTGCCCAAGGAGCGGATA
>JBFEYG010000006.1:0-23256 GCA_041562275.1 Sulfurimonadaceae bacterium
CTTAGCACATTTTTAAAAGATTCTGCGAACTGAAAAGATTACTTTTTTTCTCTGAGTCTCGTTAAAGCCCACTTCCGATAAGATTCGCGCATGAAAAAACCTAAATTCGAATACTTGCCGACAACACGCGAAGAGATGAAAGAACGCGGCTGGAAACAGCTTGACGTGATCTTGATCACAGGTGATGCCTATATAGACTCGCCGTACATCGGTGTGGCGGTTGTCGGACGTATGCTTGAGAAACTGGGCTTCAAAGTCGGGATCATCGGCCAGCCTGATGTCAACAACGATGATGATATCAAACGTCTGGGTGAACCCAAGGTCTACTGGGGTGTGAGCGGGGGAAGCATCGACTCTATGGTCGCTAACTATACAGCGACGAAAAAGTTCAGAAACAGCGATGATTACACGCCCGGCGGAAAGAACAACAAGCGTCCAGACAGAGCGGTGAACGTCTATACCAATCTTATTCGTCGCAACTTCAAGAACACGGTGCCTATCGTCCTTGGCGGTATAGAAGCAAGTCTTCGCCGTATCACGCATTATGACTACTGGACGAATAAACTTAGAAAACCGATATTGTTTGATTCGAAAGCGGATCTTCTTATCTATGGTATGGGTGAGGTTGCGATCGAAGAGTTGAGTATTGCGCTGCGTGATGGAAAAGAGTTCAAAGATATCCGCGGTGTATGTTACATCTCCAAGACGCCTGTCGAAGAGTATATTCAGCTCCCTTCACATGCAGAGTGTCTGGCTGACAAAGAAAAATACATCGATATGTTTGATGATTTTTATGATAACAATGACCCGATCTCCGCAAAGGGTCTGTGCGAACCTGTGGATACCCGTTTTCTTATCCAAAACCCGCCGTGTGATTATCTCAACGAAGCGGAGATGGATGCGCTCTCTGATCTTCCTTTTACGAGAGAGTTGCACCCGTACCACCGTCCTGAAGGTAAGGTGAAATGTCTGGAGACGATCAAGTTTTCCATCAATACCCATCAGGGCTGCTGGGGAGAGTGTAACTTCTGTGCGATCGGCGTGCATCAGGGGCGTACTATACGTACCCGTTCGGAAGCTTCCATCCTCAAAGAGGTCAAGAAGTTCACCGAGTACAAAGACTTCAAAGGGATCATCTCGGATGTCGGCGGTCCCACGGCCAATATGTACGGCTATGAGTGTAAGAAAAAGCTCAAACACGGGACCTGTGCACATCAGCGCTGCGTGGACGCGAACCATCTCTGTTCCTCTATGAAGATCAACCACAAGCGCAATATCGATTTGCTTCGCAAAGTGCGTGCCGTCGACGGAGTCAAAAAAGCCTTTGTCGCTTCGGGTATAAGATACGACTTTATCACCGAGGACAAGGAGTATGGATACGAGTATCTTAAAGAGCTTGTAAAACACCATATATCAGGACAGATGAAGGTCGCACCCGAGCATACCCAGCAGCATGTCCTTGACCTGATGGGCAAGCCGGGGAAACAGACTTTGGTCGATTTCAAGCATATGTATGACAGACTCAATGCAGAAGAGGGCAAGAAACAGTTTCTGACCTACTACCTGATTGCGGCGCATCCGGGCTGTGAAGAACGTGACATGCATGAGCTAAAACGTTTTACGACGGAGGAGCTTCAGATGAACCCTGAGCAGGCGCAGGTCTTCACTCCGACACCAAGCACCTACTCTGCCGTGATGTATTATACGGAGATGGACCCGGTAACGCGTAAGAAGATCTTTGTCGAAAAAGATATGCACAGAAAAGAGAAGCAAAAAGCGATCGTCGTCAAAAAAGAGAAGATACAGTACAACAATTTCGCAGGTTGATATAAGTCAAGAGAGACGGTTGCTTATATATACTATAATATGTTCTTTATATAAAAGGAACGGTATGAACTGGCGAACCAAGACAGAGTCTTTTCTGGAAAAGATGGGCGGGGTTATCTCCCTTCACCCTAAAAAAATAATCGTGTCTATCTTACTGCTCAGTCTGATTTTTATCTCCCAACTTCCCCATATCACTATCGATACATCGACGGAAGGGTTCTTGCATGAGCAGGACCCTGCCTTAGTCCGGTATGAAGCCTTTAAAAAACAGTTTGGGTATGATGAGATGATCATGGTAGTGGTGAGAACCAAAGATATCTTTACCTTTGATGCCTTGACAAAGTTGAAAGCACTGCACGCTGAACTTGAAAACACCATGCCGCATCTTAATGACATCACCTCGTTGATCAATGCCCGTAACACCCGAGGCGAAGGCGACCGTCTTATCGTCGAAGACCTCTTTGAGAACTGGCCTGAAGATGAGAAAGCACTGAAGACTATCAAGAAAACCGCTCAAAAGAGCGAGATGTATGAGAACCTTCTTCTGCGCAAGGATGGGACACTGACCACGATCATCCTGCAGCCCAATGCTTATGAGTCTTCTGGTAAGATCGATGAGCTTGCCGGCTTTGAGGACGAAGCCGTTGTGCAAGAAGAGATGGCGTTCTTAAGCGACAAATCAAAAAGCGAGATGGTCAGACGTGCCGATCAGATTGCCAAGGCTTTTAATGATAAGGATTTCGAGGTCTTTATAGCAGGCTCGCTTGCGGTCAATGACTATATCAAGGTCTCCATTCAAAAAGATATACAGACCTTTATCAAGCTGGTTATTCTGATGATCGCTATCTTCTTGTATGTAGTCTTTAGACGGATCAGTGCAGTACTTCTTCCTCTGTTTATTGTCCTGATCTCACTGCTTACAACGATCGGTGTAATGGCGTTGTCCGGCACCCCTATAACGATACCGACACAGATCCTGCCTTCTTTTCTTCTGGCGGTAGGTATCGGAGCTACGGTACACTTGCTGGCTATGTTTTTTAAACATTTTAATGCGAACGGATCAAAACAGATGGCGATCTCCTATGCGCTTGGGCATTCGGGACTTGCTATTGTGATGACCTCTTTGACGACAGCAGCCGGATTGCTCTCTTTCAGTACGGCTGAGGTGGCTCCTATCGCCGATCTTGGTATCTTTGCATCTATAGGTGTTATGATCGCATTGATCAACACACTGCTTCTGATGCCGGCGATACTGGTCATATTGCCGTTGAAGCCTGCCAAAGAAAAGCATCTGCAGAAGTCTATGAAAATGGATCAGATATTAAAAGCGATCGCACTGTTCAGTCTGCACCATGCGAAGCTTATCGTTGCAATAACTGCTTTTGTCTTTGTCGTTTTTACGTACTTTGCATCTCAACTGGAGTTTAAACATGACCCTTTAAGCTGGCATCCTGATGACTCTCCTGTCAAAGTGTCGACCTACACCGTCGACAAAGCTTTAAGAGGTTCTGTGAGTATGGAAGTGATCATTGATACGAAAAAAGAGAACGGCCTCTACAGTTCAGTACTTTTAAACAAGATCGACAGTGCGAGAAAAAAAGCGGAAGCGATAGAAAACGAGAAGTATTTCGTGGGCAAAGGCTGGAGTCTTGTCGAGGTCCTCAAAGAGATTCACCGGGGCCTGCATGCAAACAGTCAGGACTATTACAAGGTAACAGACAACGATGCCCTTATCCCCCAGGAGTTTCTGCTTTTTGAGAACAGTGGAAGCGATGACCTTGAAGATCTGGTCGATGCAAGTTTTTCAAAAGCAAGGCTGACGCTGAAGCTGCCGTGGATGGAAGCGGGAGAATATGAGGAGCTGAACAAAGAATTGACGACTCTGATGACATCAGAGCTGGGAGATGAGGTTGAGGTCACTATCACCGGGATGGTACCGATGTTCCAAAGAACACTGGTCGCTGCGATGAACTCTATGAGCATGAGCTATGTCCTCGCTTTTTTCTTTATCTCCATCATGATGATCCTGCTGCTAGGAAGTATTAAAGTGGGTCTGGTGAGTATGATCCCCAATGTCCTGCCTGTTGTTATGACCTTGGGCTTTATGCAGATGGTCGGCATGCCGCTTGATCTGTTTACGATGTTGGTGGGAGCCATCATCATCGGTCTTTCTGTCGATGATACCGTTCACTTTTTCCATAATTTTGCACGGTACCGCCATCAGGGTATGAATGTTCAACGATCGATCGAAGAGACGATGCTGGGAACGGGAAGGGCTATGGTCGCGACTACGATCGTCCTCTCTCTCGGTTTTTATGTCTATACCTTTGCCTCACTGAACAATCTGATCAACTTCGGCATTCTGACCGGCGGTGCTATCATCATCGCATTGATCTGTGATATCGTACTGGCCCCGGCCTTGCTCAAATTACTCTCACACGAAAAGGATGAAAAATGATCTTTAAGATTTTGCTGTTAACTGCTGTAACCTTCAGTTCGCTCTTCGCTCTCACTGCTCAAGAGATCGCGCAAAATGCGCATGACAGAGACGAGGGTGACAACCTTACATCGAGCATGAAGATGATCCTTGTCGACAAGAACGGAAATCAGCGTGTGCGCGAGCTTAGTACCTTCGCAAAAGAGAAGGGTGAAGATACGCTGAAGCTGATGTTCTTTCTCTCTCCTGCGGATGTGAAAGACACGGCTTTTTTGACCTATGATTATGAAGATAGTTCCAAAGACGATGACCAGTGGCTCTATCTGCCTGAACTGAAGAAGGTCAAACGCATCGCTTCGAGTGACAAAAGCTCTTCTTTTATGGGGAGCGATTTCAGCTACTCGGATATGACGTCAAGGAATGTCGAAGATTACAGCTATGAGATCATGAAAGAACCTAAGGTGGACGGGCATAAGACATGGCAGCTGATGGTCACTCCCAAGAGTGAAAAAGTCGTTGAAGAGACGGGGTACACAAAGTCTATCGTCTTTATCAGACAAGACAATTTTGTCGTTGTTCAGGCCTTAAACTACATCAAGTTAGGAAAAAAACTTAAATATATGAAGGTCTTGGGACTTGAAAAGATCGACGGTATCTGGACGGTGACAAAGATGCAGGCGGTAACAAAGAAGGGCAAGAAGACCCTTCACAGGACTGTCCTGGAATTTTCAGATATCAAATACAATCAGGACTTGCAGGAGTCCTTCTTTACGACGCGTACGCTTGAAAGAGGTCTATAGCAGATGCTCAAAAAGGTCGTCACTTCATGTGTGCTGGTGTGCATCTTGGCGGGCAGTATTTTTTCTGCAGAGCTGAACATTGAAGAAGACTTGAGCGGTTTTAACGAGGAGGTCTTTGATGATCTGGAAGGTTTCTCAGATGAGACGAATGATGAGATAGAAGGATTTTCAGAGGATGAACCGGTTGAGACTGCAGCAGAGGTAGAAACGCCACGTCCTAGTGACTTTACACTTGGCGGAAATATTGCTTTTAAGACCTCCGTTGGCTATATAAAACATGAGGTTGACGGAAGTGATTATACCGGTTTCAATCAGGCTCAGAGTGCTTTGTATCTGCAGTTTGATGGAAAGCTTTCGGATGATTGGAAACTGCGTATAAGCGGTGACGCCTTTTATGACGCGATCTATGATCTGCGTTCGCATGAAGATTACCGGCAAGAGGTCCTGGACGATTACCGGACACAGCTCAGGCTTGATGATACCTATATCCAGGGACGCTTGACTTCAGATCTGGACCTTAAGGCCGGACGGCAGGTCGTCGTATGGGGTAAATCGGATAACATCCGGATAACAGATGTTATCAATCCGTTGGATAACAGACTGCCGGGGATGACCGATATCGAAGACTTACGTCTGAGTGTAGGTATGCTCAAGCTTGACTATTATACAGGCCAGTGGAATCTCTCCGGCATGATCATTCCAGAGAACAGGATCATGACGGAGGCGACACCCAGGGGTGAGTTCTTTCCGGTAGACACCGTCTTCAGTGTTCCCGGCGGTATAGCGGACCCCTTTCCTCAACTGAAGACACCTGCTACATCCTGGGGTAATATGCAGTATGCCTTTGCGGCAAACGGTGTGTTTAGAGGCTGGGACCTCTCCTTTTACGCGGCGGA
Source organism: Sulfurimonadaceae bacterium (assembly GCA_041562275.1). Lineage (GTDB taxonomy): Bacteria > Campylobacterota > Campylobacteria > Campylobacterales > Sulfurimonadaceae. Next base: position 5,961 of record JBFEYG010000006.1, read on the forward strand.
TGTATTGGATCAGAAGTGGCATTTCATAGAGAATCCGCGTCCAAATACGCCTTTGAGTGATCGTACCGTCGCAAAGGTAAAGATGCTGGGTTCTGCTGTAAATATTAGTGAGGGATCCTGGCTTTTGAAGGCGGAAGCTGCTTTTTTGGACGGGGTCAAGTACAACAACACTCCTGATGACAAACAGCGTCTTGATGCTTTGATCGGTTTTGAATATATGGGTATTGCAGAGACGACGCTCTCTTTGGAACTTGCAAACCGTCATATCTTTGATCATGAAGCAAAGATGCAGATACAAGCGGATTTTGTGGATGAAAACGAGATGCAGACGGCCATAAGAGCAACGCGTTCTTTTTTAAATGAGACGATCGATCTCACTGCCCTGGTAAGTATGTTTGGCGAGAAGTGGGAGAATGGCGGATTTGCAAGAGTCTGGGTCGAATATGAACTGATGGACGCCGTCAATCTAAACTTTGGGCTTGTGGATTATATCGGAGGAGAGAAGCCTTTTACGGAGAGTATCAAAGATAATGACAGAGTCTTTGCAGATATACAATACAGCTTTTAAAGCGTATCCACATCGATGGAAAGTCTTTGTATATGCGCTGTTTATTTTTGCTAAAGTTAAATAATATTACAATTACTACTAAAGGATAGTAGTTTGAAAATCACGGAACAGTTCACTCGGCAGCATCATGAAATGATATCTTTGTGTGATCAGTTATGGGAGTGTGCTATTGAAGAACATATCTGCAAAGATGCGAGTTTTGTCCATAAGGTACAACAGTCATTGTATACGCTTTTGAACGTACACCATCGTTTGGAAGACTTTGCATTTTATCCTATGCTTCATGAGCATAAAGACCCGCAAGTCAGAACTACCTCATTAAGATTGAAAGATAAGTTCCTTGAATGCGGTAATACGCATCTGCTCTATCAAGAGACCTATCCTACGCCACAGAGTATTGAGGCTAATCCGGCTCAATATGTAAGAGATACGCACAATATCATCAACATGATACGTAATCGTATAAATTCAGAGGAGAGAGAGCTCTATTCACTGTTAAGATAGTCCCCATGTTTTGAGATCACATACACAGCATATTTTCTGAAGTCAGCTTTTAGCTTTGATGAAGATTTTTTTTCTTTTCTAAAGAAAATTGGTACAATTTTTGCATCTCTTAGTCTCCTTTTAGCTTCCTTCGCCTACAATAGTAAAAACATTTATGAGAAAATATGAGAATCGATAAGTTTTTAAATGCAGTCAACCTCACAAAACGCCGTGCAGTAGCCCAGGATATGATCTCTAACGGGGTAGTGCTGATCAATGGTAAAGTGGTAAAGGCCAGCAAGAACGTAGAGGTCGGAAATGAGATAGAACTTGCCTATCTTAACGGAAGCAAGAAATACCTTGTCCTGCAGATACCCACGCTCAAGTCTACGCCGAAGTCGGAACAAGAGAAATACATAAAGGACATCTCAGAAGAGAGTGAGTAGATCTCACCTTTTTTGAATAAAGTCCCTTGAAAGGTACCCCTATGAAATACGAAGAAGCACGAGCAGCTTTCGAAAAACTTTTTGCCCATGAGATGGATGACGTGCAGATGCGTGAGTTCCTGGTCTCGATGAAGCTTGATGAAAGTACTTCTGTGGAGGCTATAGCAGCGGCAGCCTCTGTCATGCGTTCACATGCGATCGCCTTGCCGGTCGCACAAGAGCTTCGTCCGAGACTGCTAGACGTGGTCGGTACCGGCGGAGACAAGATCGGCTCTTTCAATATCTCTTCTACCGTAGCGATTTTATGTGCCAGTGCGGGTGCCTATGTGGCCAAACACGGAAGCCGTTCGGTGACTTCGAAGTCAGGTTCGGCAGACATGTTCGAATCATTGGGTGTTCGGCTTGATCTTGATCTTGAACAAAGTGCACGGCTTTTGGAAGAGACAGGATTCACGTTCATGTTTGCACAGAACCATCACCCGGCGATGAAGTTTATTATGCCGGTGCGTAAAAGTATCAGCGAGAAGACGATCTTCAACGTACTTGGTCCCCTGACGAACCCGGCCGGCGTGCAAAAGACGATGTTGGGTGTCTTTGACAAAAGTTTTGTTCCCAAGATCGCAGAAGCCTTGAAGATCAACGGGAGTACCTCGGCGATGGTGGTGAGTTCACGTGAACATATGGATGAAGTCAGTATCTCGGACATCACCTATGCAGCCCGTCTGGACGAGAATGGAATACAGGAGTTCGAGATTGACCCTTTGGCGTATGGGATCAAACGTGCTCCTTTGGAAGCGATCATCGGCGGTGACGCGAAAGTAAATGCACAGATCCTGCATGATATCTTTAACAACAGGGCCCAGCCGGCCCAAAAAGACGTGGTGCTGATCAATGCCGCATGTTCACTGATGGTCGAAGGTATGGCCAGGGATATCCAGGACGGTCTGGAGATCGCCAATGAGGCCCTGCTCAGCGGAAAGGCCAAAGCAAGACTGGAAAAAATCATAAAGGTGTCATCTGCGCTGTGAAGACATTTAAGCTGGGTATAGATGAACTGGATACCATTGTCAAAGCGATAGAGCAGGCGCTTCCCTACGGTGGGATAGTTATCCTTGAAGGCGACCTGGCCTCGGGTAAGACGACACTTACGCAGGCCTTTGCCCGCCATCTCGGAGAAGAAGAACAGGTGACATCACCGACATTTTCGCTGCAGCAGTGCTACGGAGAGAAACTTTTCCATTATGACCTTTACAACAAAGGTCTGGATAATTTTTTGAGTCTGGGACTTTTGGAAGAGCTTGAAAAAGAGGGGTACCACCTGATAGAGTGGGGGGATGAGACACTTTTCTCATTTTTACACTCGGCAGGGATCGAGGCGATCCATATCCAAATAGACAAAGAAGAGAACAGAAGAACATATACGATGAAAGAAGCTGAAGATGCATAAACTAGAAGCCGTAGGCCTTATTAAAACAATCAAAAAGACACCTATCGTCCGCGGGATGTCGCTGGAAGTCAACAGCGGAGAAGTCGTCGGTCTTTTGGGACCCAACGGAGCAGGAAAGACAACGACTTTTTATATGATCTGCGGGCTTGTCGAATCAACAGCAGGAGAGGTCTTCTTTGACGGGGATAACATCTCCAGACTTCCTTTGCACAAGCGTGCCGTCAAAGGGATAGGCTACCTTCCTCAGGAGTCGTCGATCTTTAAAGACCTCACCGTCGAAGACAACCTTCTTGTTGCGGCGGAAGTCAATATAGAAGAGGAAGAAGATCGGTATAAGCGTATCGATGAGCTGCTTGATCTGTTCAATATTGAACCTATTCGCCACCGTAAAGGGGTGAGTCTTTCAGGGGGTGAGCGTCGCCGTGTTGAAATCGCACGTGCCCTGGTCAATGCGCCTAAATTTCTGCTTCTTGATGAGCCTTTTGCAGGGGTCGATCCGATCGCAGTCATGGACATACAGGGGATCATCAATCAGCTTACCGATATCGGCATCGGTGTATTGATCACGGATCATAATGTCCGTGAGACCCTTGCCGTTTGTGACAGGGCCTATGTCATCAAAGCCGGAGAACTTCTGGCTTCGGGAAGCTCGGAAGAGATCTCAAACAATGAGGATGTGCGTCGTCATTATCTTGGTGAAAGTTTCAAGTTTTAACGATGAGAGAAGAAGAGATGAACACGGTTTTAGCCTTTGTTGCAGACTCTTCTTCCCCTGTATCCTCCAAGGCAGTAAGCTTTTTTGAGGAAAAACGATGGCATTAAGGACTTCCCAGAGTGTTGAAAGCAAGAACAAACTTTCATCTACACTGAGAAACTGGCTTCCTATTTTGCATTCGAGTCTGGGTGACCTGGAAGAGGCTATGTCCCCTTTCGTCCAAGGCAATCCCCTTATTGAAGTCAAGTCAGGATACGAAGAAAACTTCGAAAAAAGACTCCCGAAAAAGATACTCTACGGTCAAGGGGTGAAAAACTCCCAAACAGAGCAAATCGAAGCGCTCACTATAGCTCACCGTTCGTTATATGAGGTCTTGGATGAGCAGATAGACGGGGCTCTTTTCCCTACACCTATCTCAAAAGAGATCGCGCAATGCGTGGTTGAAAACCTGGATGAAGACGGTTTCTTTGAGGGTGACATGGCCGTACTTTCACAGAAGCTGGGTGTAAGTGAAGAGGAATTCGACCGTGTGCGCAAACGTTTTTCCTATCTTGAGCCCATCGGCATCGCTGCGGTGGATGTCAGAGAGTGCTTTTTGTTTCAACTGGATGATGCGACGATCTCGGATGAGGCATATGCTCTGGCTGTAAAGATCATTGACAGTCTTGAAGAGATACACGCCTTTGCCAAAGAGAAGCATTTTGATGAAGCATTGAAGGTGATACAGAGTTTTAGAAATCCGCCGGCCATAGAGTATTTTGAAGACTCTAATGAGATCATATGCGATCTGATGATCTACTCCAATGATGACGGGGGCATAGAGGTCAAGATCAATGACGCCTATTATCCTTCTATCACCATCGATACTGACTATGGGGTCGAACACGAATATGTCTCTGCCAAGATCAAAGAGGCGAAGAGTCTGGTGGATGCTCTGGATATGCGCCGTGCGACTTTGTATAAAGTCGGACTGATGATCGTGGAGTACCAGTATGACTTTTTTACCGGCGGTGCGATCAAACCGCTTACACTCAAGACACTTGCCGATGAGTTCGGACACAACCCCTCTACGATATCACGCGCGATAGCCAACAAATACATCGCCTGCGAACGGGGTGTCTTTGCCATGAAAGAGTTCTTTACGACCGCTATCGACGAGGATGTCTCCAATGCAGCGATCAAAGAGTTTTTGATGGCACTTGTGAAAGAGGAATCCCATGCCAAACCGCTTTCGGATATGAAACTGCTGGATATGATCCAGGAGAAGTTCAAGGTGAAGATGGTCCGCCGCACCATCGCCAAATACAGAAAACAACTCAATATCGCCGGTTCAAGCGAACGTAAAAAACTGTATGTCTTGGGTGTAGGTTGACCCGTAAAGACCAAGCACTCAAACTGAGACTTGATGAAGAGGTCTCAAACCGAAACCGGTATGATGAGATCAGCCTTGAAAATCCTGATCCTATTCTGATCGCACGACAATACAAAGAGGAATACACGGCTTTGGTCTGTGCGCTCTTTGCTTATGGCAAGGTGGAGAACATCATTAGATTTCTGAGCTCTTTGGATATGCGTCTTTTGGACGCAGGTGAAGAGGTCATACGTGAGAAGTTGGAGAAACACTATTACCGTTTTCAAAACAGTGAGGATATCATACAGTTTTTTATCACGCTTTCACGGCTTAAAAAAGAGGCTTCGCTCAATTCGCTTTTCTTGCTCGGGTACCAAAAAGAGAGGGATGTCATAGAAGGTATCAATACGCTTTTGGAAAAGATGCTTGCTATTAATCCTTACCGCAGCCGGGGATACGGGTTTCTGATCGGAAAGGTCACGACAAAACGGAAAGGTGCGGGTGCCTTGAAACGTTGGAACATGTATCTTCGCTGGATGGTCCGTGATGATGCGATCGACATGGGCCTGTGGTCACAGGTCGATAGAAAAGATCTGATTCTGCCTCTTGATACGCATACCTTCAAGATGGGTCACAAATTCGGGCTTTTAAAACGAAAGTCTTATGATCTGGAAGCAGCCTGGGAGATGACGCAAAAACTCAAGAGCTTTGACGGGGATGATCCCGTGAAATATGATTTCGCACTGTATCGCTTGGGGCAAGAAGGCTGACAAAGCCTTCTTGCAATGCTGTAATATTTAGAAAGAGACCTCTACCCCTGCAGCGTAGTTGCTGATCTTTTCACCCAGTACAGTATAGTCTGCATAGAGCCGTACGTTTTTTTCTATTTTGTATGTCATTCCAAAGCCGCTGCTTAGAATAAGACTTCTGCTGTCGATATCATCATTCAAGTTTGGAAGTATGGCGCCGATCTTCGGGCGCAGTGTCACTTTAGAATCAGGAATAGCGATATCAAAGGTCGCATAGGTCGCCAGGGTCATGACATCAATATCGTTATTGTTGTTTCTTCCTCTTTCCGGATCGACCAGTGACTTGTTAAGTTCGACCTGCAAACCAAAGCCTTTGAGTGCCTTGTCCAGTTTTACACCTGCTCTAAGACTAAGGCCAAGACCCGCATCTCCATTGTCATCCGTTGCCATGATACCCAAGCCTGCTCCTGCATAAAGACCCTGGTCTGCTTCAACGCTCTCTTCCGCATAAATGGTACTTGTAAGGATGGCTAAGACGATTAAGATCTTTTTCATCATTTCTCCTTTAGATTTCTTTTGTATCTGTTGGCAATGTTCTCTGCCAACAGGCATTGAAATATTATACTTGAATTGTATTAATAGAAGAACTTTTTTCAAGAGAATCCATGCGAAGATATAGTGTCAAGAAACAACTTCATGCTGCATCATTCAAGAAAAAGATACGCTTAAGGGGCAAGTCGTAACTGCAGGGGCATCATCTTTTCGAAAGGATAGCCAAATGTGAAGAACTTATGGCGATGAGTCTGCCGTCACAAAAAAGTTCAACTGTGACAAAGGCAGTTTGTTTGCCCATCTTGACAAGTTTTCCAAGGGCTGTCAGCTTCTTTCCTTTTCCCGGATGAAGATAGTTGACTGTCAGTTCCTGCGTCATCGCAGTCTGATCGGCATCAAGATAAGGCTTGAGTACATACCATCCTGTATTATCGGCAAGCGTTGATATGACACCGCCGTGGATATACCCTATATGCTGAAGATGCTCTTGGCGAAGTTCAATACTTAAACGCGCTTCTTCTTTATCGCTTCTGTCTACGCTGCATCCGATATAGTCTAAAAAATTGAAACATTCATTTGCCATAGAAATCATTATATCTTAAATGAAAACTGAGATAAAGAGTCTAAAAGGAGTGCAGCTCAAAAAAATTGAAAAATTCAATGTATTTTAGGGCGCTTTAATGCAAAAGTCCATATAATCGCGTCATTATTTTAAAAAAGATGCGCTTAAGGTGCATTTTATACAAGGGAACTTCACGATGGATGGACGTTTATTTACCTTCTTTGGTACGATCAGTCATGATCACAGTTTTATCTTTTTGACACATATGCTTTTAAGTGCGGTGATCGTACTTGTAATCGCAAAAGTCGCAACGAAAGGTATGCGTATTGTTCCGACAGGAACACAGAATGTAATGGAAGCTTACCTTGCCGGTGTACTTGCAATGGGTGCTGACGTTATGGGTAAAGAAGACGCACGTAAATACCTTCCGTTGGTTGCTACGATCGGGCTTTTTGTAGGTGTTGCTAACCTTGTCGGTGTCATTCCTGGGTTTGAAGCTCCGACAGCGTTTTTGGATATGACACTTGGTCTTGCACTGGTAGTATTTATCTATTATAACTTCGAAGGTATTCGCCGTAACGGTGTTATCAAGTATTTTGCACACTTTATGGGTCCTGTATGGTGGTTAGCCTGGTTGATGTTCCCAATCGAGATCGTCTCCCACATCTCTCGTATCATCTCTCTCTCTTTCCGTCTTTTCGGAAACGTAAAGGGTGACGACATGTTCTTGATGGTCCTTTTGATGCTGACTCCGTGGATCTTCCCGATGATTCCGTTCGCACTATTGACATTCATGGCACTTCTTCAAGCCTTTATCTTCATGATGCTGACTTACGTTTATCTTGGCGGAGCAGTACTTATCTCTGACGATCACTAAGTCGTTTGAATGAAAAAAAGCCTTTTTGAGACTATTCTTAGTTTTCTATTGGGCATCTCTTGGGCCTTCCTGATCTTGGGAGGCCTTCTCACCTTTACTACATTTTCCGATCTTGGTTTTTTTACCGCTCTTTTTTCTACGATAGTCTTTGTCTTTGTCACGCTGTTTTTTATTCTTGTTCTGGAAACGATGAACCTCTATCGAGACGGACATGAAGAAAAACGCAAACAGACGAAATTACTCTTCGATATTCGGGAACTGTTAAAAAAAGAGAAGGTGAATTGCGAAGCAAGAGAGACTCCTCTGGGAGAAAAGCTACAAGATACTGCCGGGGATGATGCTTAAGTCTTATTTGATCACGGATCCAAAACTGTTCGGCGAAAGTGCTGAAGCACTTGAGAGATCACTCTCTCTTGCCATAGCCGAACATTCACCCGACTTTATCTGTCTGCGTGACAAGAGCAGTACCCGATATGCCGAACTTGCAGATCAGTTTTTAAAGATCCCAGGCAGTCATAAGGCACTGTTGCATGGTGATGTGGATCTTGCTGTCACTTTGGGCGCATACGGTGTCCATCTGAGTTCCTTGCAGTTTGATGAGATCGCAAGAGCCAAAGAAGCCGGTCTGTATGTCATCGCAAGTACCCACTCTTTTGAAGAGGCACTGGCTGCAAAAGAAGCCGATGCTATCACATACAGTCCGATATTTCACTCCCCGGGCAAGGGAATTCCAAAGGGTTTAGAGGATTTAAAAGAAATAACGGGTAAAATAAATACTAAAATTTTTGCCTTGGGCGGTATCACTACGCAAGAGCAGATTCAGCAGGTCGAGACATGCGGTGTTTACGGCTTTGCTTCTATAAGATATTTTAAGGGAAATCTCTATGTTTGAAACGATCATCGGTCTGGAAGTCCATACTCAGTTAAACACACAAACTAAACTTTTTTGCTCCTGTGCGACCAGCTTTAATGAGACCCAAAACAGCAATACCTGTCCGACTTGTCTAGCTCTTCCGGGTGCACTTCCGGTCTTGAACAAAGAGGTGCTTCATAAGTCAATCATGCTCGGTACAGCGATCGATGCGACGATAAACAAGACCTCTTACTTCGATAGGAAGTCATACTTTTATCCGGACAGCCCTTCTGCCTACCAGATCACACAGCTTTATACGCCTGTAGTAGAACACGGAAAACTGCGTATCGATTTTGAAGACGGAAGCCATAAAGAGATCCGTATCAACCGTGCCCATATCGAAGCGGATGCGGGCAAGAACATCCATGACGGATCTGTCTCAAAAGTAGATCTTAACCGTGCAGGGACACCGCTTTTGGAGATCGTTTCCGAGCCGGATATGCGTTCGGCAGAAGAAGCGATCTTGTATCTTAAAAAGCTTCACTCGATCGTCCGCTACATCGATATCTCCGATGCAAACATGCAAGAGGGATCGTTTCGCTGTGACGTGAATGTCTCTATCCGTCCTAAAGGTGATGAGAAGCTTTATACGCGCGTGGAGATCAAGAATATCAATAGTTTCCGTTTCATCGAAAAAGCGATCGCTCTGGAAGTCGAACGCCAGACGATAGCATGGGAAGACGGTGTGTATGATGAAGAGATCCTTCAGGAAACACGCCTTTTTGACCAGGAGAAGCAGGAGACACGTTCGATGCGTGGAAAAGAGGGTGCAGCGGATTACAGGTATTTCCCTGAACCGGACCTGCTTCCAGCCAAGATCGATGATGTCATGATGGCGGAGTTCTCAAAGATCCCGGAACTTCCGGATGAGAAGCGTGACCGTTTTATCAACGAGTATAAACTTAACGAGTATAATGCCAACGTCATCACATCATCATTGGAGATGGCGCACTTTTTTGAAGACATGCTGAAGATGGGCGGAACACCAAAGACAGCTACGACATGGCTGACAGGTGAGCTTCAGGGACGTCTTAAAGGCGGTATGACACTCGAGACCTCTCCTGTAAACGCAGCGACACTGGGAATGCTGGTCAAGCGTATCGATGATCAGACGATCTCAGGGAAAGCAGGAAAAGATGTACTTGACTATCTTATGGAAAATGAGGGTGATGTCGATGCCGTCATTGAAAAACTTGGACTCAAGCAGGTAACGGACATGGGCGCTATTGAAGCGATCTGTGACGCGATCATCGCAGCGAATGAAGACAAGGCTGCTGAATACAGAGGCGGCAAAGAGAAACTTTTCGGGTTCTTCGTCGGTCAGGTCATGAAAGAGAGTAAAGGCTCTGCCAGCCCACAGGCAGTGAACGAGGTACTAAAAGCCAAGCTGGGATAAGGCTGTGAGCTTTATCGCCAAGGGCTTTGTCGATCTTGCCTATTTTCTTCAGACATCCAAGTCCTACCAAGCTACGAAGACATTTTTCTATTCTCTTTTAGAAGATGACAGCAACCCGTATAAAAAATATTTTGACTACATGATGATGCTCTTTATCTTGTCAAGCGTGATGCTGCTGATAAGACAGGTCAAATATCCTCTTAACGAGTATGCAGTTATCTATAATGACTATTTGATCTCCTTGATCTTCTTGGTCGAGTATCTTTTGCGCTTTTGGGTTCACAGTTCTGTATCAAAAGAGATCATCCATCAGTATGAAAAAGATGAGTTTTTGGGATACAGATTTCGACTCGGCCGGGCTATGGGCAAGATATTTCATGAAAAATGGCGCTATGTCAGCTCTTACTTCGCGATCATCGATCTTCTGGCGATCATGCCGTTCTTTCATCAGCTGCGGATCCTGCGTCTGTTTATACTTTTTCGCGCTTTCAAGATCTTTCGCTATACCAAAAGTCTGCAGCAGTTCGCCGGTATCTTAGGTTCTATGAGGTTTGAGTTCTTTACCCTGATGATCTTTGCATCGGTGATGATATCGGTCTCTTCCGTTCTTATCTATGTGGCAGAAGCCAACAACACGAACTCGGCGATCAATACGATATTTGAAGCCTTTTACTGGTCTTTTGTGACACTCTCGACGGTTGGATACGGTGACTTTGTTCCCGTGACCAGTCTGGGCCGTTCGGTTGCAATGGTTATCATCGTCTCGGGTATCGCGGTGATCTCTTTTATGACCTCTATCGTTGTGTCTGCTCTGAGTCAGCAACTTGAGGGGATCAAAGAGCAGAAAATGATCACCGATATTTCAAAGATGAACAAGTTCTATCTCGTCTGCGGTTTTTCAGAGGTCTCTTCGATTGTGATGAAGCGGCTTCAAAAAGACGGTATTCCCTTTGTCCTCCTGGACAAGGATCCGCAAAAAATAGTTCAGGCCAACAAAGCAAAGATAGCGGCAGTATTGGCGGACCCCTCAAAACAAGAGAATTACGAAAATTTCGGTATCGATATAAGAAAACAGGTAATATCGGTACTTTGCCTGGAAGAGACGGATGTTCAGAATATCTACACAGCGTTAACGATACGTTCTATTGATCCAGATGTCTCTATACTTTCGTATCTGCATGAGAATAAAAACCGCAAAAAACTTTCTTTAGCAGGGGTGAATAATATTATTTATCCCCAAGAACTTATCGGAATTTTGGCACATGAGTTTACCGGTAAACCGGTCGCTTTTGAAGCGATCAATGCTTTGCGTAGCCAGATCTCGGATGTTGTTATCGAAGAAATTCTTATTAATAGTCGTATCTTGAGCCAAAGAAAATGTGTTGAGGATCTTAAGGTGCATGCATCTAAGTTGACCCTTTTGGGAATCTATAGAGATAGAGAGTTCCATTTCAATCCGCCGATGGAGATGACTCTTCATGACAATGATATCCTGATCATGATTGGTGTGGAGCAGATGATAAAAGAGTTCTCACTTAACCTTCATAAAAAAAGGGCGATGAAATGAAACCTATTGCAGTATTTGGGTATAACGAATATGCTAAGGAGATCGCTTCTAACTTTAAGTTGTCAGGTGTGCACGTCTTTATCTATGCCATTGATGAAGCAAGTGTGAAACGTGCAAACGAAGACGGATATGATGTAGAACTGGTCGAACTTGATGATAATTGGCTTAATATTGCTGAAAAATTCGATACGCATGAATTGACCTGTTTTTGTGCTTTGGATGATGACGCACAAAATGTTTTTTTGACGATCTCTTTGCGGGCGCAATATCCGCATCTGTTTATCGTGGCCTTGGCGACCTCAAAGGACAGTGCGAACAAGCTTTCGCTTGCCGGAGCAAATAAGGCTATAGCAAAGCTTGAGACAACAGCAAACATCATTGTCGAGTGCCTGGAGAAGCCGGCTGTGGTAGAAGTGATGACGGACATCTTATATCATAACAGTCAGGAGCTGAAACTGGCACAGTATACGATCAGTGAGGATTCTGTTCTGGCACAGATGAAATTGCACGATATCAGCCTGCACAGAGAGTATAATATCATCATCCTTGCTATAGCAGACAAGGAGCTTGAAACGGAGTTTACCTTTACCTCCACAGGACACAACCATAAGGTCGATCCGGGAGATGTCCTGGTAGTCATGGGTAAAGATGAGGATCTTAAAAAATTTGAAAAGGCGATCAAGTAATGGCAAGAATAGGCGTAATCGGAGCAGGTAAGTGGGGTTCGGCCCTGGCCTTTGCTCTAAGCGAGAAGAACGAGGTCTATATTACATCCAGAACACCTCGTGACCTGGATAACTTTGTAAGTCTGGAAGAGATACTCAAGCTTGAATATCTTGTGATCGCTATCCCTGCTCAGCAGATCGGAAAGTGGCTGGAAGAGAACTTTGTCTACAGCAATCAAAAGGTCCTGGTCGCGGCCAAAGGGATAGAAGCGACGACCGGACGATTTTTGAACGAGGTCTATGCCCCTTTTGTGCCTGAAGAGAACATCTGTTTCTTGTCGGGACCTTCCTTTGCTGCAGAAGTGATGAAGAGTCTTCCGACTGCCCTCGTCATCAACAGTGTGAATGAGAACACGGCCGCCAGGTTTGCCGCTTTTTTCCCCTCTTTTATCAAGACCTATCTCTCCAATGATGTTGCCGGAGCCGAGATCGCGGGAGCCTATAAGAATGTCATTGCGATCGCTGCGGGTATCTGTGAAGGTTTGGAGCTTGGCAAGAATGCAGCAGCAAGTCTTATATCGCGCGGTCTGGTAGAGATGGAACGGTTTGGACTGCATTATGGAGCAAGAGCAGAGACCTTTACCGGGCTTAGCGGAGCAGGGGATCTTTTTTTGACGGCATCATCGACGATGTCACGAAATTTCAGAGTCGGGCTAGGGTTGGCAAAAGGGCAGACCCAAGAAGAGATACTAAACGAACTTGGCGAAGTAGCAGAAGGGATCGGAACATCGTATGCCTTGCATAAGATCATGCAGGATCAGCAGCTCTATCTTCCTATTGCCAAAGAGGTCTATGAGATATTGGAAGGAAAGGTTCCCAAGCAGAGTCTGAGAGACCTTTTGGGTCAATAGAAAGGCGACGCTTTTTTCCTGTTCATCTCTTCATCATCCTTTTTTCCTATCGTTAAAATTGTTTATCTACAGCAGTAGCCATGATGTCAATTAGTAAAGGGTATGACTGCTTGGAAGTACAAAAAAACTGCCGTTTCAAGTTCAGAATTCGAAGATCAAGAATATACTGATTTCCTTTGTATACTGCAGCAATAACACTTCTTATCATTTCTTTACACACTTTGGTTTTATTTTTGATTTTTTTTGATAGAATGTAGTATGAAGATGTGATAAAGATATTTAAATTAGATGGTATCATACTTCTTGCTTATCATTTAAAATGATCGGCTATATTATTTGAGGAGAGTTGTTATGGACAAAGAAACTAAAGAAAAATTGGAAAAAGTTGTAGCACTTGTAAAGAATGCAATGGTGGATCCTGATATTGACATTGATTTTTGTATACCTGGAATAGAAACAACACTGGATAATTGTGATGAATCGGGTGATCCTTATATCTTGGTGACTTATGTCGTAAGTGAATATACAAAACCTACACGTACAATCCATTTAGGTAAAACAGCTTTGCTAAGTTCAGCTGAAGAGATAGCTAATAAAACGACTTTCTCTATTGAAGAGTTCAAAGGTGAGATAGATTCTGTAGAGATGGGGTAAAAGATATCTCTAAAGATAACTCCCTATCTGCTTGGAGGCGCCTATGTTTTCAAGCAGAGTCTGCGTAAAACTACTTACTTGAGACTGTTCTCTCTGTATAGGCCTCATTCTTTTCGATTTTGACATTGTATATCTTGTCTGCAAGCTGACGTTTCAGCGATTCAAGTTCTTCTTTTGTATCACGCAGTGCAATCCCTCTGGCTGAACATCCTGACATGTTTGTGTTGTTGTAGGTCATCTTCCATAGCATCTTATTGTCTTTATAGAGTGTCAAGTTCTGGATCAGAGAACTAGCTGTGCGCACTTTTGACAGCATTCAACAGCTCTTCAAATCCGGCTTCACTTGAGTTTTCGACATCTTTCAATCTGGCAAGCGCTTTGTCATCTCTTCCTTCGTTGTAAAGACGTATGGTTTCTATAAGGCCAGTATGAACATTGCTGTGGTGTTTAGACACACTGTTGACGGCTTGGGTATTGCCTTTGAACAGATCACGCGCCGCAGAGGCAAACCATTGCCCAAATTTACAGCTGTGCTCATCGGTAATGGTGGCAGGTCTGTCATCAAGTATGGCTTTATAGGCTTCAAGTTTAAGTGTGATGTGATCGATCTTTCCGTTACTGACATGTATTTCATTGGTAAGATTTTCTGTCTTTTCTTTAATACGGGTGGAGTTATGCATCACAATTTTAACATTATCGTTAAAGAGGTCAAGTATCTTCATGACGTTGGAAGTCTCTTGTGAAAACCTATTACTCGTCTCCATCATCGAGTTGGAGTTTTGCTTCAATCCATTGATGTTGATCTCGACTTCCTGTGTGGCTTTTTGCGTACGTTCGGCCAATTTTCGGACTTCGTCTGCGACAACGGCAAATCCGCGTCCGTGTTGACCCGCACGGGCTGCTTCTATGGCAGCATTGAGCGCGAGGAGGTTGGTCTGGTCGGATATGTCTTTGATCAGGTTGATGATCTCTGCTATAGAAAGTACACTCTCATTGAGTGAATTGGAGTCATCTCCAAGATGGTTTGAATGTTCCTGTATGACCTCTATCGTCTTTGCGATGGTGCTTGTCTCGGACTTGAGATCTACCATCTTCTCCGATGTGATGGCATTGAGTCCATTGATGTCATCAAGCATACGAAGGTTTTCCTGGATGTTCTTTTGTATGAAGTGCGCACCGCTGTTGTAGCTCTGCAGCAAGAGCTCGACGACTTCTTCTTTGCTTTTGTTTGGTTTGGCTTTTGATTCGGACAACTCAGCTTCAAGCTTGTCTATTATCATACTGAGTTTATGGTTTTTGGATTCAAGATCGGCGATCTGCGCTTTGTGTGTTTTTTCTAAAGCTTCTATTTTTGCTTTTGATCCGAACATGTATATCCTGTCTGTGGTATTTTCAAAAATTTTAGTACAAGAAGGCTTATTTATGCCTTACGCTCTTCCCTGAAACAGGGCTTGAAGATGGATCAAAAATGGCGTGCAGGTTTGACGATCAAAAGGGTTGTGAGAGCGATGGTGATGAAAAGCAGAAAAAAAGAGATCTCAGCCGTCAGTTTATAGGAGATGATACCGAAAATGACATTTCCATGCGGGACGAGCATGAAAAATCGTTTGGCATTTTTTTCAAACTTCTCTTGGAGTTCACTGATATGCTGTTGAGCCGAGAGTTGGCGCATATGACGGTGGTAAAAGATATAGTACAAGACAGAAAGCTCGACAAGCTTGTAGGTGATAAGCCCGTAGACGATGTACATATTATAGGCTTCACCGAAATAGCTCGTTGCCGTGATATCAAAACTCTGATCGATGATGATACCGATGACGGCGATCGCTATGAGGATATAGAACATCATTCTTCTGCGCTTGGAGAGATTGTCGATGAGCGTTTGCATGCGCTTCCTTTTTAAAAAAAAAGTATTTTAGCCAAATGCTTCTGTGACTCTCTTTATCAAGCCTGAAAGGAGTTTTTAAAGGGTATTTACCTTAGATTTAAATCTATTGGATAAAATAAGATAAAAATATATAAAGAACAGTATTGATATCTGCACACATTAACACCGGAAACTTCTTTTGATATCTGACATCAACCGGCTCTTAAGCATCCTCTATTCGGACAGAAAGCTCTTCGAGTCCCTTTTTGAAAAGCGAAACCGGCTCGTAGGTATCCATGAGGTCACCAATGAGATCGGTGAGGAGAAGCTTGAATACCTTCTTAGTGCCGAGATACTCAGCCATACCGATGAGAGTATCGAGCTTGATGAACGTGTCTTGAGCTTTTTTGAAGAGTTCCTTGAGACAAATGAAGATGTGGAGATCGGGGATGTGGACGAGCTCCTTATCAACCTGAAGTACAACATCGAACTCTACCGCAACGAGACAGACAATGAACATTCCAGAGAGCGATACCTTGCCAAGATCAAGCGTATCCTTAAAAAGATACCCAATCTTATCCTTAAAAACCTTTCGCTTCTTCAGCTTCATATCGGTCTGACCTACAAGACCCAGAGCTCGCATAAGAACAAGGTTCTTGAACTGCAGCACTACAAGAGCAAGCTGGAAAAACTGATGAACATCGAAACCAAGGTGCAGAAGGCCCTTGTGCATGAGAACCATTTTTTCAGTGTCGTCTCCTCACATGAGACCGTTCTTCTCTCGCTTCGTCTGAAGGTAAGACTTCGCGAACTGAGAGTCTCTTTGATAGAGCTGCAAAAGCAGGTCATCGAGTACATCAACAAGACCCTGCACAAACAGCACTTCTTTGAGCACATCATCAAACTCAAAGAGATGAAGTCTGCTTTGGAGATCAAAGAGAAGAGTAATATCCTCTCGCTTTTGGAGATGGAGACGACACCGCTGTTCATGTCCAAGCCTCAGCGTTTCAGTACCTTCTTGGATACGGAAGAGGTCTATGAGTTCGGCTTTGAGGATATGGTGCAGAAGATCCGGCATATGGTGCCGATGCAAAAACTCAGTGTATCCAAGGCGGAATCTTTGGACGAGAGTTTCTTCGAAGCCGAGGATGAGCTTCTGTACAGGATAGATACGGATGCATTGCACAGCGAGTTCTTAGGCTCGAAGAGTGACCTCTTCGGCTTTTTGGACGCGAAAGAATTTCAAGTAGAACAGGATCTTGAAGCGAAGATCACCCTCTATTGCCAGCTTGCTTTGATGTATGAATCAGAGTACGACTTTTCCGATGAGAGAAGAAAGATAGAACAGTATGAATACCTTGTCATTACACCGAAGGAAACAGATGAACCTGCCTAAACAGAGTAAAGAGATCTTTGAGGTCTTAAGCCGCGGAAATTTTTTATGCGAGAACAGTCCTGTACGACACGAACGCGAACTGTACCAAAGCTGTGAACGGGAGTTTGGTGCACATTATGATTTTTTTGAACATATCGGTTTTTATCTGATCCGTGAAGACGGGTATTTCTACTTTTC